>NZ_JBHYXD010000025.1:47372-73903 GCF_042751995.1 Streptomyces sp. NPDC059371
CGTGATCGCTCGGCGAAGCCAGCTGGCGGCCGTGGGGGGGGGCGGGGGGGGCGCGGGCGCGGGGCGCCCCGGGGAGGCCGCCGCCGCGGGGGGCGCGGCGCCCCGCCGCGGGGCCCGCCCGGGGCCGCGCCGCCCCCCCGCGGGCGCGCGGCGCCGCCCCGGCCGGGCACGCCGGGTGGTCTCAGCCGGGCAGCTCCGTCAGGGGCTTCAGTCCGTCCTTCGCCGCGCCGCGGTTGAGCATGGTGCCCTCGGTCCGCTCGAAGGCCAGCCGGAGACGGGACCGCTCCTGGTCGCTCAGGTCGTCCCGCTTGAGCTCGGCCGCCACGTCCACCAGCCGGTAGTCCTCGACCTGCCCCTTCGCGGGCTCGGCCGGGGTGCCGTCCGCGCCGACCTCGGGGTCCGGCGGGATCTCCACGAGGGTCGGCTCATAGCGGGGCTCGACCTCCCAGGTGCCGCCGCGCTCGGTGAAGGTGAACCAGCCGATCACGCCCTCCTCGGTGAGTCCGGTGGGCACGTCGTGGCGCGCGACCTGGTTGCCGAGGCCGTACGCGATCCACGTGCCGTCGACCTTCTCCATCGGCTGCACGACGTGCGCGTGGTGCCCGATGATCAGGTCGATACCGGTCTCCCGGGCGAGCTCCCGGGCGAACTTGAGCTGCGGGGTCGAGGGGTTCGGGTGGTGCTCACGGCCCCAGTGGATCGAGAGGATGACGACCTCGGCGCCGGCCGCGCGGGCCCGCTTCTCGGCCGTCTTGATCCTGCCCAGGTCGTTCTGGTTGACCAGCCACGGCTTGTCCGGGGGCAGCTCGTGGGCGTTGAAGCCAAAGGCGAAGGAGATCTGCGCGACCTTGACCCCCTTGACGTCCATGATCAGCGGAACGAGCGAGTCCTTCTTCGTGCGGAAGGAGCCCGTGTGCTTGAGGCCCGCGGCGTCCAGCGTGTCCAGGGTGTGCTTCACACCCTCGTAGCCGTGGTCGATCGAGTGGTTGGAGGCGGTCGAGCAGGTGTCGTAGCCGACATCCTTGATCGTTCCGGCTATCTGCGGCGGGATCAGGAAGTTCGGGTAGGTCTCGAAGGGACCCTTCGGCTTGCCGATCACCGGCTCCATGTGGCAGATCGCCAGGTCGGCCTTGCTGATCACCGGCTTGATACCGGCCATGAGCGGGCCGAAGTCGAGACCGTCGACACCGCGGCCGGTCTCCTTGGCGTCCGCCGTCGCCTGGTCGATGAGCTGAGGATGGATCAGAATGTCACCCGCCGCGGCCACGGTGAACGAGCGTCCGCCCCCCTTCGACGCCGATCCTGAGTCGTCACCGCCCCCGACGAGACCACATCCCGCCAGGGCGGCGACGAGGGTGAGGGGGGCCAGGAGAGTGGGCAAGGTGCGGCGGTTACGGCGTCTGGTCACCGAGATATCTTGATACAACCATGAGAGCAAACGGCTCCAGAACGATAACGATCGCAACAATTCTCTTGATTCTCGCCGCCCTCGCGGGATGGGCGGCGGTCGCCGTGCACGGCACCCGCGACAGCGGCGGCGACACCTCCGGCCACCGCGCCGACGGTCCGCCGACCGTGGACCTGACCCACGCCGTCGCGGCCTACACCGACCGCTTCTCGCCGGACGGCGCCTTCCGGCCACCCTCTCGCACCGAGCGGCAGGCCGTCACGGACGGGGTGGGGCTGCTCCTCGACCACCACCGCGAGCAGGCGGAACTGCGGCTCGCCGAGGTCGACTTCGGTGTGCGCAACCTCGTCGACAGCGTCACCGGCCGTCGATTCGCAGAGGTGTACGACCGGGTCGACCAGGGGCCCTCGCCGCGCGGCTGGGGCCGCGTCTTCATCGACCTCGACCACCCCGTCCGATGGTCCGCACAGGTGCCCCATCCGGTGTCGGACGAGAACACGGAGCTGTTGGGCGTGCGAGTCCTGAGGGGCGCACCCGGTGGCATTCTGATCATTGCGGGAGCACATCGCGAATCCGGTGAGGGCAACGCGGCGGATGTGGCGCACCGCCGGGACACGGTCTTCAGCGCGATCTGCGCCGAACTCGCCGGGCGGCGGATCCCGGGCATCCAGCTCCACGGGTTCGCCCAGGATTCCGCACCGCGCTACGACGTGATCGCCTCGGCCGGCGCCGGAACGGCCGGCCGGCCGGCGGGCCGCCGGCTCGCCGACGCGCTCCGGGAGCGGCACTTCGCCGTGTGCCGGGCCTGGGTCCGCTCGTGTCCGCTCGCCGGGCACGAGAACGTACAGGGGCGGGAGGCCGCCGACACCGGGGTGCCGTTCCTTCATGTGGAGTTCGCGCCGGGACCGCGGTCGGACGCCGGGCGGGCGACGCGCGTCGCCGAGGCCGTCTCGGTCGTCACCAGGCGCTGGGCCGACGGCTCTCCGGCAGAGTGAGGACATGACGACTCCGGAGGAACGGGCGACGCTGGTCGTCGTGGACGGCGCCAATGTGGTGGGCTCCGTGCCGGACGGCTGGTGGCGGGACCGCCGCGGCGCCGCCGAGCGGCTCAGGGACGGCCTGGTGGAGGTGGCCCGGCGGGGGCTGCCCGGCCACCCCGGGCCGCTGGAGATCGTGCTGGTGGTGGAGGGAGCGGCGCGCGGGGTGGACTCCGTCCCCGGGGTGCGGGTCGACGAGGCACCGGGCAGTGGCGACGACCGCATGGTGGAGCTCGTGGCCGAGGCGCGGGACCGCCCGCGTCTCGTGGTCACGGCCGACCGCGAACTGCGCCGACGGGTCACCGGCCTGGGCGCCGAGGTCGCGGGCCCGCGCATCGTACGCCCCAGCCCCTGACACCGGCCACCGGCCACCGGGGACGCCGGGAAGCCCGGCGGACGGGAGCAGTCGCGTGGCGGCGAGCACGGGGCCGACGGGCCGCGGGCGTGCGACGGCCCCATGTCGGGCGGCGAGACGCCGGGAGCGGGGATACGGGGTGCAGACGTGGGACGGCCCCGTGCCCGGCGGCGAGACGCCGGGAGCGGGGAGACCGGGGTGCAGACGTGGGGCGGCCCCGTGCCCGGCGGCGCGGTGCCGGGAGCGGCGATATAGGGCGCGGGCGTCGACGGCCCCGTGCCCAGCGGCGAGACGCCGGGAGCGGCGATATAGGGCGCGGGCGTGCGGCGGCCCCGTGCCGGGCGGCGGGGCGGCGGGCACGGGGCCGGTGAGCGGGTGGCGGGGGCGGGTGGTCAGCCGGCCGTGCCGCCGGGTGGGTTCCGGGTGCCCTCCGGGCCCCTCTCCTCGCGACGCCCCAACAGGCTGTGCTTCCGTCCGTACAGGAAGTACACGACGACGCCGATCACCATCCAGATCGCGAACCGCAGCCAGGTCTCCGCCGGCAGGTTCAGCATCAGCCACAGCGTCGCGAGCACCGACAGGATCGGCACCCAGGGCACCAGCGGGGTGCGGAAGGAGCGGGGCAGGTCGGGGCGGGTGTGGCGGAGGACGACGACGCCGACCGCGACCACGATGAAGGCGAAGAGCGTGCCGATGTTGACCAGCTCGGCGAGCTCGCTGAGGGTGGTGAAGCCCGCGAGGATCGCGATGATGACACCGAGCAGGATGGTCGGCCGGTGCGGGGTGCGGAACTTCGGGTGGACGCGGGAGAAGAACCGCGGCAGCAGCCCGTCGCGGCTCATCGCGAAGAAGACCCGGGTCTGGCCGAGCAGCAGGATCATGCAGACCGTGGTGAGTCCGACGGCGGCGCCGAAGCTGATGACGCCCGCGAACCAGGGATGCCCGGTGGCCTTGAACGCGTCGGCGAGCGGAGCGTCGATGGACAGTTCCGTGTACTTCTGCATGCCGGTGACCACGATCGACACCAGGACGTAGAGCGTGGTGCAGATGATGAGCGAGCCGAGGATGCCACGCGGCATGTCCCGCTGAGGGTTCTTCGTCTCCTCGGCGGCCGTCGCGACCACGTCGAAGCCGATGAAGGCGAAGAACACGACGGAGGCCGCGGTGAAGATGCCCATCACGCCGAAGTTGGTCGGCGCCCAGCCGAACATGAGCTGGATCAGCGGCGACTTGATGCCGCTGCCCGCCTCCACGTTCTGCGCCGGGGGGATGAACGGCGAGTAGTTCTTGCTCTCGATGAAGAAGGCGCCCGCGATGATCACGATCAGGACGACCGTGACCTTGATCGCGACGACCAGCGTGGTGATCCGGGCGGAGAGCTTCACGCCGATGACGAGAATGGCGGTGAGCACCAGGACCAGCGCCGAGGCGAGGATGTCGAAACCGAAGCCGGAGGCCCCGTCACGCCCGCCGAGCGAGTCGGGAAGGTGCCAGCCCGCGTTGTCCATCAGCGAGCGCACGTAGCCGGACCAGCCGACCGCCACCACCGCCGTGCCGAGCGCGAACTCCAGGACCAGGTCCCAGCCGATGATCCAGGCGGGCAGCTCGCCCAGGGAGGCGTACGAGAAGGTGTACGCGGATCCCGCGACCGGGACCGTGGAGGCGAACTCCGCGTAGCACAGGGCCGCCAGTCCGCAGGCGACACCCGCGGCGACGAAGGCCAGCGAGACGCCGGGTCCCGCGTTCTCCTTGGCCACCTTGCCGGTGAGGACGAAGATGCCGGTGCCGATGATGACGCCGACGCCGAACACGGTGAGGTCCAGAGCGGACAGCGACTTCTTGAGCGCGTGCTCCGGCTCCTCGGTGTCCAAGATCGATTGTTCGACCCTTTTCGTCCTGAAGAGGGTGTTGCTCACGGACGTACCTCCCACGCTTGTCGTCCTCGACATGATCGAGAGGGCAGGTAGCACGTATGCCCCGACGCGGCGCCCACCACGCGGATGGGCCGGTTCCACCACCCGTACAGGGTGCTGGAACCGGCCCATCGGCCGTGCGGGGATGCGTCAGTCGCGCGCGGGCTGTACGGCGTCCACGGCCTGCGCGGCGCTGCTCTCGAAGCGGCCGTCGAGCTTGGCGACGAGACCGGTGACCTGCCGGGCGATGTCCGGCGCGGTCAGCCCGATCTCGGCCATGACCTCGGCGCGGGAGGCGTGGTCGAGGAAGCGCGGCGGGATGCCGAAGTCGCGCAGCGGGACGTCGACGCCCGCGTCGCGCAGGGCCTGCGCGACGGCCGAGCCGACACCGCCCACCCGGGAGTTGTCCTCGACGGTGACGACCACGCGGTGCTGCTCGGCGAGCGGCGCCATGGCCTCGTCCACCGGCTTGACCCAGCGCGGGTCCACGACGGTCGTGGAGATGCCCTGACGGTCCAGCAGAGCGGCGATCTCCAGGCACATCGGGGCGAGCGCGCCGACGGAGACCAGCAGCACGTCGGGCGCGTCGGTGCCGGGCTCCCGCAGGAC
The DNA here is from genome assembly GCF_042751995.1 of Streptomyces sp. NPDC059371. Lineage (NCBI taxonomy): Bacteria > Bacillati > Actinomycetota > Actinomycetes > Kitasatosporales > Streptomycetaceae > Streptomyces > Streptomyces sp. NPDC059371. The sequence goes on from NZ_JBHYXD010000025.1 coordinate 52,695, forward strand.
GTCCATGCCGCCGATCCGGCCCAGGGCGGGGACGGCCGGGCCGACCGCGCCCTTGGAGAAGCGCACCACGGTGGGCGCGTCGTTCACCTCGACGGCTTCGCGGAGCTGGGCGCGGACCTGGTCGGCGTCGCGCGGCGCGGCGAGCCTGAGGCCCGGGACGACCTGGAGGATGGACATGTCCCACATGCCGTTGTGCGAGGCGCCGTCGGTGCCGGTGACACCCGCGCGGTCGAGGACGAAGGTGACACCGCACTTGTGCAGGGCCACGTCCATCAGGACCTGGTCGAAGGCGCGGTTCAGGAAGGTCGCGTAGACGGCGAAGACGGGGTGCAGTCCGCCGGTGGCGAGGCCGGCCGCGGAGACGGCGGCGTGCTGCTCGGCGATGCCGACGTCGTAGACCCGCTTGGGGAACGCCTTGGCGAACCGGTCGAGGCCGACCGGCTGGAGCATCGCGGCGGTGATCGCGACGATGTCCTCGCGCTCCTTGCCGAGCGCCACCATCTCCTGGCCGAAGACGGAGGTCCAGTCGGCGCCGGAGGAGGCGATCGGCAGGCCCGTGTCCGGGTGGATCTTGCCGACGGCGTGGAAGCGGTCCGCCTCGTCCTGGAGCGCGGGCTGGTAGCCGCGGCCCTTCTCGGTGAGGCAGTGCACGATGACCGGGCCGCCGAAACGCTTCGCGCGGGCCAGGGCCGATTCCAGGGCCTCGATGTCGTGGCCGTCGATGGGGCCGACGTACTTCAGGCCGAGGTCCTCGAACATGCCCTGCGGGGCGATGAAGTCCTTCAGACCCTTCTTCGCGCCGTGCAGGGTCTCGTAGAGCGGCTTGCCGACGACCGGCGTGCGCTCCAGGAGGTCCTTGCCGCGGGCCAGGAAGCGCTCGTAGCCGTCGGTGGTGCGCAGGGTCGCCAGGTGGTTCGCGAGGCCGCCGATGGTCGGCGCGTACGAACGCTCGTTGTCGTTGACGACGATGATCAGCGGGCGGTCCTTGGCGTCGGCGATGTTGTTCAGCGCCTCCCAGGCCATGCCGCCGGTGAGCGCGCCGTCGCCGATGACGGCGACCACGTGGTCGTTCCTGCCGAGGACCTCGTTCGCCTTCGCGAGTCCGTCGGCCCAGCCGAGGACCGTGGAGGCGTGCGAGTTCTCGATGACGTCGTGCTCGGACTCGGCCTGCGCGGGGTAACCGGACAGACCGCCCTTCATCTTCAGCCGGGAGAAGTCCTGCCGGCCGGTGAGCAGCTTGTGGACGTAGGACTGGTGGCCCGTGTCCCACAGCACTCTGTCCTTCGGTGACTCGAAGACGCGGTGCAGGGCGATGGTCAGCTCCACGACACCGAGGTTGGGGCCGAGGTGGCCACCGGTCTTGGAGACCGCGTCGACGAGGAAGGTCCGGATCTCCCCGGCCAGCTGGTCGAGCTGCTCCAGGGTCAGCCGGTCCAGATCGCGCGGTCCCGTGATGCGGGTCAGCAGCGCCACCCGTGCCTCCTTGCAGTGATCGAGCTGTTGCCGGGTTCGTCGAGTCTAATGTTCCGTCTTTTCGGGCGCGGGCCGGGCCTGGCGATCCACGCCACACGAACGGCCCAACCGGACGGAACACGCGTTCCCGTCCGGACGTGGCTGCGTCCGGCGCCTAGACGGGCACCGGACGTGACTGTGCCCGGCGCCGCCATTGGCGCCGGGCACAGGCCTGGGTGGGTGAGAACCCTACGCGCGACCCGCGGTCTTCTGGGTCTTGCGGGTGACGGCGTCGATGACGACCGTGGCGAGCAGAACGCCACCGGTGATCATGTACTGGACCGGCGAGGCGATACCCTGCAGGGCCAGACCGTACTGGATGGAGACGATCACCAGAACACCCAGCAGGGCGTTCCAGGTGCGGCCACGGCCACCGAAGAGGCTGGTGCCACCGATGACGGCCGCCGCGATGGCGTTCATCAGGAGGTCACCGGCGCCCGCGCCCTGGTTGGCGGAGGCGATCTTCGAGGCGATGAACAGACCGCCGACGGCGGCGAAGGTGCCGGAGATCGAGAAGACCGAGATGCGGATCAGCTCGACGTTGATACCGGCACGGCGGGAGGCCTCGACGCTGCCACCGAGCGCGAAGATCTTCCGGCCGAACGCGGTACGGCGCAGCACGAAGTCCGTGACCAGCAGGACCGCGAGGAAGATCACCACGGCGAGCGGCAGACCCTTGTACTGGTTGTACATGATCGCCACGCCGAAGCTGAGGATGGCCAGCAGCACCGTGCGGGCGACGGTCTCGCTCACCGGGCGGGACGGCACACCGGCCGCCTCGCGGCGCTTGTTGCCGAGGAACGAGCTGACGAAGAACCCGGCGGTCACGACGACGGCGAGCACGTAGGCGGCGGCGACATCGGTGAAGTAGTAGCTGGTCAGCTTGGCGACGACGCCCTCGCTGTCCAGGTTGATGGTGCCGTTGCTGCCGAGGATCTGGAGCATCAAGCCGTTCCAGAACAGCAGACCCGCCAGGGTGACGGCGAAGGCCGGCACACCGATGCGCGCGAAGACGAAGCCCTGGATCGCACCGGCGGCCGTGCCGGTGAGGATGGCCAGGACGAACGCGAGCCACTCGTTCATGCCGTGCGTGACGCTGAGCACGGCGAACGTGGCGCCGGCCAGACCGGAGAGCGAACCGACCGACAGGTCGATCTCACCGAGCAGCAGCACGAAGACGATGCCGACCGCGATCATGCCCGTGCCGACCATGGCGACGGAGATGTCGGAGAGGTTGCCCGCGGTGAGGAAGTTCTCGTTCAGGCTCGCGAAGATCGCCCAGATGACGATCAGGCCGATGACGACCGGGATGGAACCCAGGTCGCCGGACTTCATCTTGCGCTTGAACTCGCCGACGTAGCCGGCGAAGCCCTGCTCACGGACGAGCAGGCGCGGGTCGACGGCGGTGACCGCCTTGGCGGCCGCCTCCGGGTTCGCCACGTCGTGGGAACCGGTCTCAGAAGTCTTGTCGATGCTCACTTCTGAGCCTCCCCGCTGCGCGCCGCACGACGGGTCACGGCGTTCTCCGTGGCGCCCGTGATGGCGGAAATGATCTCTTCCTGGGAGGTCGACTTGACCTCGAAGATGCCGTTGTTGCGTCCGAGACGCAGAACGGCGACCTTGTCGGCGACGGCCTTCACGTCAGCCATGTTGTGGCTGATGAGGATGACCGCGTGACCGCGCTCGCGCAGCCGCTCGACGAGGTCGAGGACCTGGGCGGTCTGCTCGACGCCGAGGGCCGCGGTGGGCTCGTCGAGGATGACGAGCTTGGGCTCACCGAGCATCGAACGGGCGATCGCCACGGTCTGGCGCTGACCGCCGGAGAGCGAGGCGATCGGGATGCGGACGCTGGGGATGCGGATGGACAGCGTGTCCAGCAGCTCGCGGGAGCGGCGCTCCATCTCGACCTCGTCCAGGATGCCGCGCTTCTTGAGCTCGCGTCCCAGGTAGAGGTTCCCCACGACGTCGATGTTGTCGCAGAGCGCGAGGTCCTGGTAGACCGTCGCGATGCCCAGGTTCTGGGCGTCGTGCGGGCGGTTGATCTGAACGGCCTTGCCGTCCCATTCGATGGAGCCCTCATCGATGGGGTGCACGCCGGCGATCGTCTTGACCAGCGTGGACTTTCCGGCGCCGTTGTCGCCCACCAGGGCGACTACTTCACCGGCGTGGACTTCAAGCTCTACATCGGTGAGCGCCTGGACGGCACCGAATCGCTTGGAGACCCCGCGCAACGCCAGAACAGGCGTAGCGGACACGTGAACCATCTCCTTCGCCGCCTGACCCGGCGGGAGGTTGTGCAGAAGTTTGCGGTGGGGGTTCCGTCCGGTGCCCCGCTTAGCTTGCGGGGCTGTTGGATGCGGGGCACCGGAGGAGCTTTGTATCAACGAGTCACGTACGGGAATCCAGCGGCGGATTCCCGTACGCGTGGACGACTCGCGGTTGGTTACTGCAGGCCGGCCTTCTTGCAGGCCGCGGCGTAGGCCGGGGTGCAGATGTCGTTGACCGTGTACAGGCCGTCCTTGACGACGGTGTCCTTGATGTTCTCCTTGGTCAGCGAGGTGACCGGGACCAGCAGGGACGGGATCTGCTTGTCGGTCGGGCTGTCGACCTTGTCCTTGGCGACGGCGTCGAGCGACTTGCCCTGGGCGAGCGCGACGGCCAGCTCGGCGGCCGCGTCGGCCTCCGGGGCGTACGGCTTGTAGACGCTCATGAACTGCTCACCCGCGAGGATGCGCTGCACACCCGCGAGCTCGGCGTCCTGGCCCGTGACCGGGACCTTGATGCCGGCGGCCTTCAGCGCGGTGATGATACCGCCGGCCATGCCGTCGTTCGCGGAGTAGACACCGACGATGTTCTTCTTGCCGAGAGCCGAGATCGCCGCCTCCATGTTGGCGTTGGCGTTCTCCGGCTTCCACTCCTTGGTGTCGTACTCCTTGCCGACGTTCACCTTGCCGTCGAGCACCTCGTGGGCGCCGGCCTTGAACTGAGCGGCGTTCGGGTCGGTGACCGAACCGTTCATCATGACGATCTTGCCGGACTTGGCCTTGGAGCCGAGCGCGGTGAGCAGCGCCTCACCCTGCGTCTTGCCGACCGTCTTGTTGTCGAACGAGGTGTAGGCCGAGATGGGGCCCTGCGCGAGGCGGTCGTAGGCCACGACCGGGATGCCGGCGTCCTTGGCCTTCTGGACCGAGCTCTTGATCGCGGCGGCGTCCACAGCGTCAACGATCAGCACGTCCACCTTGTTGGTGATCATCGTGTCGACCTGCTGGTTCTGGGTGCTCGCGTCCTGCTTGGCGTTCGCGTAGACGACCTTGCCCTTGTTGTTCGTGAGCTCCGCGACCTTCTTCTCGATCAGCGGCTTGTCGAACTTCTCGTAGCGGGCCGTCTGGTTCTCCGGGAGGAGCAGACCGACCTTGATCGCGTCGCCCTTCTTCGCGGAGCTGGCGGAGCTGTCGCTCCCGCCACCGGACTCCTTCGCGCTGCCACAGGCGGCGAGAGAGACAGCCATTGCACCAGCGGCAACGGCAACGGCGGCACGACGCATCTGCGTGTTCATTCCTAAACCTCCCTGACGAGGCCGCGTCGTTGCGGCCGAGGTGGACTGGAGTCAACTCGGCCACACGTGCGACGTCAAGAAGTAAATACTTAACGAGATGGCAACGGTGCCATGCGTTCTCTAAGTGAAGACAGGAGTACCGGCAGACAAAGAACCGTCCAAAAGGGTCGAATCGCCCATCTCGCTGAGCGCGAGAGCAAGCGCTCCGAGCACCTCCGCACGGCCCCCAAGTGCCCCTGGCAACACCGAGAGTTGACGTGCGGCGCTGGGGATCGCGTAGCGGCCGACAGACTCCCTTATGGGCCCCAGAACGAGCTCGCCGGCCTCGGCGAGATCGCCGCCGAGGACCACTCGACTCGGGTTCAGCAAATTGCAGAGGTTCGCGACTCCACTGCCGATGTGGCGGCCGACGTCGGCGATCACCCGACGGCAGCCCGGATCTCCGTCCCGCGCCATCCTGACCACGCCCTCCATGGTCAGATCGGTACCATGGCTGGACTGGAGCAGCGGCAGCACATAACGCGCCGCCGCGAACGTCTCCAGGCAGCCGCGGTTGCCGCAACGGCAGACGGGGCCGGATTCATCAAGTGTAATATGCCCGATTTCTCCCGCTGTGCCACCCGGGCCGCGGTAGATCTTGCCCTCGATGACCAGGCCCGCGCCGACACCGCTGGCGACCTTGATGTAGGCGAGATCGCGGACCCCGCGACCACTGCCCCAGACCATCTCGCCGAGTGCGCCCAGATTGGCGTCGTTGTCCACCTGGACGGGCACGCCGAGCCGCCCCCGCAGCTCCTCGGCGGGCCTCGCGCCGGTCCAGCCGGGCAGGATCGAGGTGGATCCCAGAGTCCCCGACTCCACGTCGATGGGCCCCGGTACACCGAGACCCACGCCCGCGATTTTGGAACGGTCCACACCCGTTGCTGCAATCAGGCGGCTGACCAGCTCCTCGGCCCGGTCGAAGCCCTGCGCGGCGGAGGCGTCCACGTCCAGCGGCTCGGACTCCTCGGCCAGGACCTGATGGGCCAGATTTCCGACAGCGACGCGCAAATGGGTATGCCCGAAGTCGACACCGATGACGATGCCCGCGTCCCCGCTCAGGGACACGCTGCGCGCCCTGCGGCCCCCCGCCGAAGTGGGTGTTACCTCGACCGTTCCACCGTCCTTGAGTTCACGAACGATATTGGAAACGGTCGCGGCCGAAAGGCCCGTCGCCCTCGCGATCTCCGCCTGCGTGAGCGAACCGGCGAGGCGCACCGCTCGCACGACGCGCTCCAGATTGGCTCGGTGCAGCGACGACTGCGACCCCGGAGTCTCCATCGACTCATCCACTCCTGCCCTCAGCCGGGCGGCCCCGATGCCGCCCATGTGATCTGGGTCACGTCAACGGGACCCCGGTCACTTACAAGTTGTGAACTCCAAGCTCCGCTGAACGGGTTACTACAGTCAAGTCCTTGACGGAAATCGGGTCCGCCCAGTCGTGTTCGACCTCCCACCTCACCCGGACGCACATACGCCACCCCCGGGACGGGAGTGGCGCATGTGACGGACGGGGCGATTCGTTACTTGAGCGTCGCCGAAGTGAGACCTGCCTGGACCTGACGCTGGAACGACAGGTAGACGATCAGCATGGGGATCATGGCGATGGTCACGCCGGCGAACAGGACGGGCAGGTCGGTGGCGTAGCCCTGCTGCTGCTGGAGCTGGATGAGACCCTGGGTCAGGACGTAGCGCTCCGGATCGGAACTGGTCTGCGGCTGCATCAGCACCGAGGGCAGGATGTACTGGTTCCACTGGCCCAGCACGTTGAAGATGCCGACGCTGAGCAGTCCGGGCTTGGCCATCGGCAGCATGACCTGGAAGAACGCCCGGGTGTGCGAGGCGCCGTCGAGCACCGCCGCCTCGAAGACCGCCGTGGGCAGCGTCCTGAAGAAGGCGTGCATGAAGAACACGGTGAACGGCAGCGAGTAGGCCACGTACACCAGGACCAGGCCTTGGTAGGTGTTCAGCATGTCGAGACGCTTGACCATGAAGAACAGCGGCACCAGGGCCAGGAAGACGGGGAACATGGCCCCGCCGACGAAGAAGAAGTAGACGATCCGGTTGCCCGGGAACTCGTAGCGGGCCAGGACGTAGGCCGCCATCGCGCCGAGCAGCATGGTCAGCGGGACCGAGAACACCAGGACGATCAGGGTGTTGGCGAAGTAGTCGCCGATGCCCTTGTTCCAGGCCCGGGCGAAGACGTCGAACTGCCAGTTCGAGGGCCAGCCGAGGGCCGAACCGCCGATCTGGGCGTCGGTCTTGAAGGAGCTCAGGACCAGCCACAGCAGCGGCAGGATGATCAGGATCGCCCACAGGGCGAGGAACCCGTGCGAGAAGACGTTGAGGGCCACGCCCTCGGTCCGCTTGTCGCCCGGCCGCGGCGGCGCCTTCCTGGCGCCTCGCTGCGGGGGTACTCCGGCGCCGTCGACCTTCGCCGGCTCCGTGATGGGTGCGCTCATAGTCGTGTCTCCCGCTCAGAACTCGATGCGCTCGCGGCGGGTGGCGCGCAGCGTGACCACGGACAGGATCAGGGTGAGAAGGAGCATGACGACGCCCATGGCGCAGGCGTAGCCGCTCTTTCCGAAGTAGAGGAAGTTGCGCATCATGACGTTCGCCATGACCTCGCTGTGGTGGTCGGGTCCGCCGCCGTAGCCGGTGCCCTGGGTCGTGGTCGAGACGAGCACGAACATGTCCATCGCGATGATGCCGAGATAGACCCAGGCGGTCTGCACCGTGTCCCAGAGCAGGGGCAGGGTGACCCGGAAGAAGGTGTGGGTGCGGCTCGCGCCGTCCAGCAGCGCCGCCTCGTAGATATCCCGCGGGATGGACTGCATGGCGGCGGAGAACAGCACCAGATAGAAGCCGACGCCGTGCCAGACGACGACCGCCATCAGGCACCAGAGCACCAGGTTGGGCTCGTTCATCCACTCGACGGGGCTGCTCGCGTCCACCAGGCCGAGCTTGATCAGCAGGCCGTTGAGCAGACCGCCGCTGTCACTGCGGTAGAGGGCTCCGAAGAGCACGGCGACGATCGCGAGCGACAGGACCTGCGGGAAGAAGTACACGATCTTGTAGAAGCGCGAGCCCGTGACGCCCTGGACGCCGCCGGCGCCACCCCGCCCGCCCGCGTTCACCATGAAGGCGAAGAAGAGGGCGAGCAGGATGGTGATCACCGGGATGAACACCAGGAACAGGATGTTGTGCCAGATCGCCTGGAGGAATACGTCGTCCTGGAGCAACGCCGTGTAATTGTCCAGGCCGACGAAACTGAACGTCTGCGACTGACCCTTCCAGTCGGTGAAGGAGTAACCGATGGTCTGTAGGTAAGGCCAGATCACGAAGATCAGATACAGCGCCAAAGGTGCGAGGAGAAACCCCGCGACGAACCGGTTCTGCCCTTTTCGCATGGCATCCTGCCCCTGGTGTTCCGGGTTTACATGATCAGTCGCGGTGGTTCTTCTTGGACGCCGGGTCCTTGGCCGCCTTGTCGACCGCCGCCTGCGCCCGCTTCAGCCATTCCTTCGGCTGGATGCGCTTGGCCATCAGCTCGTTGGACGCGTTCTGGATGGAGACGTCCATCTCGCTGTACCAGTTGGGGTACAGGTAGTTGAAGGAGTTGTCGCCGGCGGCCTTGGAGGCCTCGACCGTGGACTGCGTACCGGGCCGGAGCTGCACGCCGTCGGACACACCGTCCTTGAGGATGGTGAGGGAGTTGGCCTTCTGGGCGAAGAGCGTCGACCACTCCTTGGAGAGCATGGAGCGCATGAACTCCTGGGCCTCGGCCAGGTTCGCGGCCTTCGCCGGGATGATGAACGGCTCGCCCGAGCCGGCCCGGATCGCCTCGAACGGCAGCTTGTCGCCCGGCAGGCTGGGCATCGGCATGAACTTCATGTCGAAGTCGGCCGGGGTCTGCTTGAGCTGCTCGTTCTCCAGCCAGGAACCACAGGTGATGAACGCGGCCTTGTACTGGTTCCACCGCGTCTGCGACTCGGTGTGGGTCAGGCCGTTGGTGCCGGCCAGCAGGTAACCCTTTTCCACGACCTCGTAGATGGCCTCGATGGCCGCCTTCGCGGCGTCGGACCCGACGAACGCCTTGGGGTCGAGATTGTCGATCGCCTTCATGGCGTCCAGACCGCCCTGCTTGGCGATCAGGTCCATGATGGCGACGTTGATGTAGTACGGGTACTTGCCCTGGTGGGCGAGGCCGCCGATGCCCTGCGACTTGGCGTCCTTACAGATGGCGAGGAAGTCGTCCCAGGTCTTGGGCACCTCCCAGCCCTTCTCCTTGAAGAGCTTGCCGGAGTACCACAACCCCCACACCGTGTAGATGTAGTTGAGGGACACGACCTTGCCGCCCTGCAGGCCCGGGTCGAGCGTGCCGGGGATCAGCGTGTCGCGGACCTTCTTCGACGGGTCGTCGATGGAGGGGGCGTCGAGGACGGCGGCGAGGTCGAGGAGCTGACCGCTCTTGTAGAGCACGTCCAGCTTGATCTGCTGGGCGCCCGAGTCGTCGACGATGTCCGGCGGGTTGCCGCCGTTGAAGCGCGGCTGGAGCTTGCCGGTGATCTCCTGGGTACCGGTGTGGGCGCTCTTGCTGCCCCACTTCTTGTCGAACGCGGCTTCCCACGCCTTGGCGTAGTCGTCGCCGTAGCCGCCCTTGAAGACGACGACGTCGAGCTTGCCGTTGCCCTTCTTCACACCGAAGGGGTTGTCCTTGCTGGTCTTGCCGGTGCCCTTGTCGCCGGAGTTGTCGTCATCGCCCCCGCCGCTCGCACACGCGGACAGGAAGCTCATCGTCGGGACGGTGATCAGGCCGAGTGCGGCCGACCTCTTGATGAGGTCACGGCGGCCGACACCCTCGGGGCTGCTGTTCTCGGCGGAAGTGGATCCCATGCTCAAGTCCTCGCCTTCTCCAGGACTCAGGCGGTGAACCGGATCCTCCCCGGCACCGCGGTCAGTTCAAGCTGGGGTCGTGCGTAGGGGATTCACCAGGACGAACCGGCATTACGTGTATGGACCACGCTCCACCGTCCCGCGAAATTCCCCCTCTGGGTCCTGCCTGTCCAGAGCCAGTCGATCGACTGGCCGGACGCGACAGGTATAGTCCACTTCCCGCCAGCGGAGCAAGATCGAATGCAGGTTTGACCGTCGGTCTTTTCCGAGTTGAGACCTCACGGAAATATGGGGCAGCCCCGGACCACCCCGGCGAAGATCCACACCGAGCCGGCGTCCCGCAATGAACTCAATGCACGGTTCGTCACACGGTATTCACCCCGGATGCCACACCCAACACCCTTGACAGCACTGTCAACTTGACGCCCAAATGGTCCTTGCGCATCGAATTTGACAACGTTGTCCACGTGCAGGGAGGGTGCTCGCGCATGCAGCACAGAGCTCGGTACAGACAGAGTCCCACGCGGCGGTCCGGATGGCGTTCCCCGGCGGCACTGGGGGTGGCGGCTCTCTCCCTGTTAGCGGCCTCCCAGGGCGTCGCGGTCGCCCTGCCCGCCCAAGCGGCCAAGCCGGACCGGGAGTTCGGCTCCTCGTTCGAATCGGACGATCCCGCCCCGGACTGGCTCAACACGGTGGACACCGCTCCCGACGGGACGAAGCGGTCCTCCGGCGTCGACGGCGGCTACAGCACCGGCATCCCCGGCAATGTGACCGACCACGTCACCGACGTGCGGGCCAGCGGCGAGAACACCGGCGCGGGCGAGGTCAAGGAGAACCTCGTCGACGGCGAACCGAGCAGCAAGTGGCTGACCTTCGAACCCACCGGCTGGGCGGAGTTCGACCTCGACGCGCCGGCCAAGGCGGTCACGTACGCGCTCACGTCCGCGAACGACCACGACGAACGCGACCCGCGGGACTGGACCCTCCAGGGCTCCACCGATGGCAAGGACTGGAAGACCCTCGACACCCGCTCCGGCGAATCCTTCGGCGAGCGGTTCCAGACGAAGTCGTACGACATCGAGAGTCCCGTCGAGTACCAGCACTTCCGGCTCGACGTCACGAAGAACAACGGCGGCGACATCCTGCAGATCGCCGATGTCCAGTTCTCGACGGGCCGGAGCGACGACCCGACGCCCAAGGACATGCTCTCGCTCGTGGACCGGGGGCCGAGCGGCTCACCGACCGCGAAGGCGGGCGCGGGCTTCACCGGCAAGCGGGCCCTGCGCTACGCCGGCACCCACAAGGGTGAGGGCCGGGCGTACTCGTACAACAAGGTGTTCGATGTGAACCTAGCCGTCGGGCGCGACACCGAACTGTCGTACCGGATCTTCCCCTCGATGGCGGACGGCGACCGGGACTACGACGCCACGAACGTGGCCGTGGACCTGGTGTTCACCGACGGCACCTCACTGAGCGGTCTCGACGCCGTGGACCAGCACGGATTCACGCTGACGCCGCAGGGCCAGGGCGCCGCCAAGGTGCTCTACGTCAACCAGTGGAACAGCGTCACCTCGCGGATCGGTTCCGTCGCGGCCGGGAAGACCGTCGACCGGATCCTCCTCGCGTACGACTCGCCCAAGGGGCCGGCGAAGTTCCGCGGCTGGCTGGACGACGTCGCGCTCAGGACGGCCGCGCCGCAGAAACCGGCGGCGCACCTGGCCGACTACGCGCTCACGACCCGCGGCACCAACTCCAGCGGCGGCTTCTCGCGCGGCAACAACTTCCCGGCGACGGCCGTACCGCACGGCTTCAACTTCTGGACGCCGGTGACCAACGCGGGCTCACTGAGCTGGCTGTACGACTACGCGCGTGCAAACAACGCGGACAACCTGCCCACCATCCAGGCGTTCAGCGCGAGCCACGAGCCGAGCCCCTGGATGGGTGACCGCCAGACCTTCCAGGTGATGCCGTCGGCCGCCTCGGGCACCCCGGACACCGGCCGGGCGGCCCGCGAACTGGCCTTCAGGCACGAGAACGAGACCGCGCGGCCGTACTACTACGGCGTCACGTTCGAGAACGGTCTCAAGGCGGAGATGGCCCCGACCGATCACGCCGCCGCCCTGCGCTTCACCTATCCGGGCGACGACGCGAGCGTGATCTTCGACAACGTCACCGAGCAGGCGGGCCTGACGCTGGACACCTCGGCGGGAGTCGTCACCGGCTACTCGGACGTGAAGTCCGGGCTGTCGACCGGCGCCACCCGGCTCTTCGTCTACGGGACCTTCGACGCGCCCGTGACCGAGGGCTCCTCCAGTGGCGTCAAGGGCTATCTGAAGTTCAAGCCCGGCTCCGACCACACCGTCACCCTGCGCCTGGCCACGTCGCTCATCAGCATCGACCAGGCCAAGGACAACCTGAGCCAGGAGATCCCGGACGGCACGTCCTTCGACGCGGTCAAGAAGGGGGCGCGCAAGCAGTGGGACAGGCTGCTGGGCAAGGTCGAGGTGCAGGGCGCGACGCCGGACCAGCTCACGACGCTGTACTCCAGCATGTACCGGCTCTACCTGTACCCGAACTCCGGCTTCGAGAAGGTGGGTTCCAAGTACCAGTACGCCTCGCCGTTCTCCGCGATGCCGGGTCCTGACACCCCGACCCACACCGGGGCGAAGATCGTCGACGGCAAGGTGTACGTCAACAACGGCTTCTGGGACACCTACCGGACGACCTGGCCCGCCTGCTCCTTCCTGACGCCCGGTCAGGCGGGTGAGATGGTCGACGGGTTCGTGCAGCAGTACAAGGACGGCGGCTGGACCTCGCGCTGGTCCTCGCCCGGCTACGCGGACCTGATGACCGGCACCTCCTCGGACGTGGCGTTCGCGGACGCGTACGTCAAGGGTGTCGACTTCGACGCCAAGTCGGCGTACGAGGCGGCCCTGAAGAACGCGACGGTCGTCCCGCCGACCTCCGGCGTAGGCCGCAAGGGCATGACCACCTCACCCTTCCTCGGCTACACGAGCACCTCCACGGGCGAGGGCCTGTCCTGGGCCATGGAGGGCTACGTCAACGACTACGGCATCGCCCGGATGGGCAGGGCGCTCTACAAGAAGACCGGCGAGAAGCGCTACAAGGAGGAGTCGGACTACTTCCTCAACCGCTCCCAGGACTACGTGAACCTCTTCGACTCCAAGGCCGGCTTCTTCCAGGGCCGCGACGCCAAGGGCGACTGGCGGGTCGACTCCACGAAGTACGATCCGCGCGTGTGGGGCTACGACTACACCGAGACCGACGGCTGGGGGTACGCGTTCACCGCGCCGCAGGACTCGCGCGGTCTCGCCAACCTGTACGGAGGCCGCGGCGCGCTCGCGGAGAAGCTCGACACGTACTTCTCCACCCCGGAGACCGCCTCGCCGGACACCGTGGGCTCCTACGGCGGTGTCATCCACGAGATGACCGAGGCCCGGGACGTACGGATGGGCCAGTACGGCCACTCCAACCAGGTGGCCCACCACGTCAACTACATGTACGACGCGGCCGGGCAGCCCTGGAAGACCCAGAAGAACATCCGCGAGGTCCTCTCCCGTCTCTACACCGGCAGCGAGATCGGCCAGGGCTACCACGGGGACGAGGACAACGGCGAGCAGTCGGCCTGGTACCTCTTCTCCGCGCTCGGCTTCTACCCGCTGGTGATGGGCAGCGGCGAATACGCCATCGGCTCACCGCTGTTCACCAAGGTGACCGTCCACCTGGAGAACGGCCACGACCTGGTCGTCAAGGCCCCGCGCAACAGCACGAAGAACGTTTACGTGCAGGGCGTCCGGTTCAACGGCAAGGCCTGGAACTCGACTGCGCTGCCCCACTCGCTGATCAGCCGGGGTGGAGTGCTGGAGTTCGACATGGGCTCCAAGCCGTCCTCGTGGGGCACCGGCAGGAACGCGGCACCGGCGTCGGTCACCGAGGACGACAAGGCGCCGTCGCCACGCGCGGACACCCTGAAGGGGGACGGCGCCCTCTTCGACAACACCTCCGCCACCGACGCCCGGGTCACCTCGGTGGATCTGCCCGCCGGCGCCGGGACCGAGGGAGTTCAGTACACGCTGACCTCCGGGGACCACACCAAGGCGCCGACCGGGTGGACCCTGCAGGGTTCGTCGGACGGGACCACGTGGACGGACCTCGACAAGCGCTCCGGTGAGTCCTTCCCCTGGGACAGGCAGACCCGGGCGTTCACGGTCGCGACGCCCGGCTCCTACGCCCACTACCGGCTCGTGCTCGACGGCGAGTCGACCCTCGCGGAGGTGGAACTGCTGGCCTGAGCCACAGCCGACGAGAAGGGGCGGGCCCGGAGGAGACTCCGGGCCCGCCCCGCGTTCGTGTACGGACGTTCGTGCGCGCGTCAGCTCACCGGCTCACCCGCTCACCCGCTCACCCGCTCACCCGCTCACCGCGAGGGTGAAGACGTGCAGGTCCGCGTTGTCCGGGAGTTTGACGCTCTTGATCGTCCTCCCCTCCGGTGCCGTGAACGGCTTGGTGGCGAAGACATAGGTGGCCACCGGGTCCTTGTCGGCTCCGGCGACGTTGCGGTAGGCGGTCCTCGCGACGGTCTCGTTGCCGTACTGGACGGTGCCGCCCCCGCCGCCGACGGTCCAGTCGGTGAAGGACAGGTCGACGGAGTCGGTGCCGCCGTCGGTGTAGGTGACGGTCGCCGTGGTCTTCTGGTTGCCGTTCACGGCGCTTCCGATGAAGGACAACCGGCTCGCGGGGTCGCTCAGTTCGATGGTCTGCGAGGTGCCCGAGGCGTTGTCGGGGCGCCCGGCCGGGGACTTCGGCCAGGTGAAGGCGAGACCGTCCACCGTTCCCCGGCCGCCCGGGGTCAGACCCGCGTCGGCGAGTGCCTGACGGGAGTAACTCCAGCCACCGCCGTCGTAGTCGGCCTCGGAATGATCCCCGGTGTCGTCCGAGGCACCGGTGTTGTCGTAGGCCGCGAGGAGGGAACCGGGGGCCGCGACGGTGAGCGCCACCGGCTGCCCGTACGACGTGTCGGCGGAGGTCACGGTCACCTTGACGTCGTAGAAGCCCTGCTCGGCGTCGTCGGCGGCGGTGAGGGTGATCCGCTGGGCGCCGTCGGTCACCGTGCCCTCGGCCGGGGTCGCCGTCACTCCCGCGGGCACCTCCACCCGGAAGCGGACCTCCGGCCCTGCGCCGCCGCCGAGGGCGAGGGCGCGGATGTCGAGCGCGGTGCTGCCGCCGGGCGCGAGCGTCGCCGCCGTCGGGCCCACCCCGATCTGGTACGGCTGCTCGCCCGTGCGGAAGGAGGGCGGCGCGGCCGTCTCGGCGCTGCCCCAGCTCTTGTCGGGTGCCGCCGACAGCGTGTAGTCGAGCGTGCCGCCCTCGCGGACGAAGGAGGCCGGGAGCCACGGCCGTTCGCTGGTACGGCCGTCGACGCGCAGCGACTGGACGTACGGGGTGTCCGCGGCCGCGCCCCGGGCCCGGATCTCGATGTCGGCGCCGCCCGGACGCTCGATCTCGATCCTCGGGAACAGCGGTGACGCCAGCGTGAGTTCGGCGCGGGAGGGCACCTGCGGGTACATGCCGAGCGCGGAGAAGACGTACCAGGACGACATCTCGCCGAGGTCGTCGTTGCCGGGGATGCCCTCGGGCCGCGTCGACCACAGCCGGGTCATCGCCGCGCGGACGGTCTCCTGCGTCTTGTAGGGCGCGCCCGCGTAGTCGTACAGGTACGGCACGTTGACCGACGGCTCGTTGTCCAGCTCGGACTTGTCACCGCCGCTGCCGCTGAACGCCCAGCTTCCGTCCGCGTTGTGGAAGAACGTGTCGAGGCGGTCGAGGGCCTTGTCGCGGCCTCCCATGGCGGCGAAGAGGCCCGCCGGGTCGTGCTGCACCATCCAGGTGTACTGGGCCGCCGTGCCCTCCACGAAACCGTTGCCGGTCGCCGGGGTGAAGCCGGTGACCCAGCTCCCGTCGGCCTTCCGGTTGGCGGCGTAGCCGCCGCCGGGGTCGGCCGCGATGTTGAAGTTGTTCTGCCACCACTGGGAGCGCTCGGCGAACTCGGCGGCGGTCTTCTTCTCCCCCGCCGCCCTGGCCAGTTGGGAGATCGCGAAGTCCGCGCCGGACATCTCCAGGGTCTCGGCCGCGCCGCCCCAGGCGTTGGACACGGACGGCATGTAGTGGTGTCCGAGGTACTTGTCGAGCGAGGGGCGCTGGCCCACCGAGAGCACCGGTTTGCCCGCCGGCGAGCGGTCCTGCTCGGTCGGCACGGTCGCCGCCTTCACCAGGGAGTCGAGCGCGCCGCGCAGGTCGAAGTCCGTGCCGCCGAAGGCGCGGATGCCCGCGAGGGCGGGCGCCGACGGATCACCGTTCATGACGTGCGTGCCGCTCGCGCCGTGCAGCCAGCGGTCCCAGACTCCCCCGTTCTGCCGGGCGAGTTCGAGGAGCGACTGCGCGATGTCGGAGCCGGTGCCGGGGTCGAGCAGGGTCAGGAGCTGGACCTGGGAGCGGTAGACGTCCCAGCCGGAGAAGGTGCCGTACTGCGCCTCGTGACCCCGGCCGACCTTGTGCACCTTGTCGTCGGGGCCCCGGTATCTGCGGTCGGCGTCACTGATGACGTTCGGGTGCAGAAGCGCGTGGTAGAGCGCGGTGTAGAAGGTGGTGCGGTCGCCCTCGGTGCCGCCGCCGACCCCGATCGCGCCGAGCCGCTCGCGCCAGGCCCGGTGGGCGGCGTGCTGTACGGAGGCGAAGGAGCGGGACGGCGGGTTCTCGTCGTCCAGGTTGGCGGTGGCGCCGTCCTGGCTTACGTAGGAGATCCCGACCTTGACGTTCACCGGGTCGGTGCCCGGCTCGAACTCCACGTAGCCGCCTGCCCCCTTGCCCGCGAGGGGGCGGCCGCCCTGCTCGAAGCCTCCGGTGCCGCCGCTCGCCTCGGTGGCCCCCGGGCTCAGCCGGTCGTCCTGCCAGGTACCGGTGGTCTTGAAGGCACGGTCGAAGCGGGCGGTGAAGTACAGGGTGTAGTAGGAGCGCCGGCCCTCGGGATCGAGATAGCCGCAGAAGTTCCCGGAGGTGACGGAGCCCGAGACGGTCCTGGTCGCCGGGTCGATGCGCACGGTCGAATCCGTCGACCCGACCTCGGAGTTGGCGGTGCGGATCAGCATCGAGGCGGGCTTGTCGGCGGGGAAGGTGAAGCGGCCCGAGCCGGTACGCGCGGTCGCCGTGAGATCGGCGGTCACGCCGGAGGCGAGCCCCACCTTGTAGTGGCCGGGCTCGGCCAGTTCGTCGGAATGCGCGAACCCCGCCGCGTAGACGGCGTCCTTGGTGTCGGTCGCCGGGGACGAGGTGACCTCACCCGCGTACGGGAAGAACGGGATGTCGCCGCTGCCGCCCGCGCATCCCGTTCCGGACATGTGGGTGAGGCTGAAGCCCCGGACGCGCGTGGCGTCGTACTGATAGCCGCCGGGCGCGGCCGTGCGGGTGGCGTCCCCGCGGGTGTTCTCCGGGCTCCAGGAGAGCATGCCGAAGGGCGTGACGGCACCGGGGAAGACATTGCCGCCGTTCCTGGTGCCGATGAGCGGGTCGACGTACGCGGTGGGGTCCTTGACGAGTGCCGGCGGCCCCGACGGAGGCGCGGCGAGCGCCGGGGTGGCGCCGGCGACCGTCAGGGCGACGGCCAGCAGTAACGATGACGGGCGGAAACGCATGACGCGGCCCCTCCTCCTTCGGACGGGTCGCGCACCACAGGTCGCACAAGCCGCAGGGACAGTAACGTGCGCCACGGGTACCACGGAAGACCGCCTGCGCCGCCGGCGCCGCGCCCGCCGCGCACTCCGATGGAGCCACCCCCCCTCGATCGGCGCCCACGGGCCGAGGTAGGCCGTCAACGTTCTTGACATCGTTGTCCGTTGAGGCGATAGAGTCGGGAGCAGACCGTTCGACAACGTTGTCGCGCACTTCGGTCGCCACAAGCCGCACCATCCCGGGCAGGGCCTCCCCCGCCGCGTCCGGGCTCGCGGACCGGGTGGGTCCGAACCCACCCACCCGGTCCGCCCCGAGCGTCGCTCGTTCAGCCGACCCGACAGGGAAGGGCCGTTGACGGATCGCCACCCGAACCCGTGACGACGTAGCCGAACGTGGTGCTGCCGCCCGGACTCAGCGAGCCGTTCCAGTCGGCGTTGTGCACCATCACGTCCTGCCCGCTGTAGGTCGGGTTGCCGTTCCACAGACTGGCGACCGACTGTCCGCCCGGCAGCGTCCAGTCGGCCATCCAGCCGAGCATCGGGACCGTACCGGTGTTGGTCACCGTCACCTCGGACTGGTAGCCGCCGGGCCAGGTGTTGGTGGTGCGCCGCGTCGCCGAGCAGGTGCCGGGCGGGGGCTCGGTCGGGTTGCCCGGGTCGCGCATGCCGGTGACCTCGCCGTTGCCGCCGTCGAAGACGACGTCGGAGCAGGAGTAGAAGGTCTCCGCGCTGTCCGAGCGCTGCCAGACCATGTAGACGATGTGGCGGCCGCTCTTGCCCGCCGGCAGCCTGCCGCTCCAGGAGTAGTTGGCCGCGACCGTGCCCGGGGTGCCGTTGAGCGGCGGGTGGTCGACGGTGAGGAACGGCTGGTCCTCCATGGCGTCCCAGGTCAGCGTCCTGGTCGGGTCGAAGCCGTCCTTGGTGATGTAGACGTAGAACCAGCCGGGGTGCGCCGCCCAGGCGTTGTACGCGAAGTCGACGGTCGCGCCCGCGGTGAGATGGGTCAACGGCCAGTCGGAGCGCGGCAGATCGAAGCCCGAGAAGTTGGGGTTGCCGCCGCTGCACAGCGAGCCGTCGGGGACGAAGCCGCGGGTGCGCCCCGCGCCGTCCGAGCGCAGCACCGAGAACCAGTTGTAGAACGGCGTGGTCCCGCCGACCTGTTGGGCCGCCTTGCAGGCCGGGTTCACCGGTTTGATCTCACCGGTGTCGGTCAGTCCGTCCTGCCAGCACAGGAACGTACGGCTGCCGGGCTTCATGGGGGTGCCGTGGGCCTCGGCCCGGGTGCCGGTCATGACGATCAGGGCGAGGGCCGGGAGCACGGCGAGGAGGGCGAGGAGGACGAGGAAGGGGGACGGACGGCGGCCGGGGAGCCGTAATCGGGACAGTGGCGGTCGCGCCACCCCCGCGCATTTCAGACCTGATAGGTGCATGACAATCCCTTCGTGGGGTGTACGGGATCGGGGCGAGGCGGGAGCGGCTCCGGGGCGGGTTCCGGTCCACCGTATGGGAGCGCTCCCACCTCACTCGGAAAGTAACGCACTCGGGAACCCCTGTAAACGCCCGGCGCGCCGGGTGCACCGGGCTCACCGCCGGAGGAAGGCGGCGGCCCGCCCTCCGGTCCGGGGCTCGGGTGCGCGCTCGGACGGGCCCGGGTCCACCGCGACCCGGCCGGTCGGCGGTCGCGGCGCGGGCACCGGCCGCAGCGCCGGGAGTTCGACGGTGAACTCCGTACGGCCCGGGGCGCTCTCGGCGTGGACACGGCCGCCGTGCGCCTTCGTGACGGCGGCGACGACGGCGAGCCCGAGCCCCGAGCCGCCGTGGCCGGGAGAGACACGGGAGCGGGAGGCGTCGGCGCGGGTGAAGCGTTCGAAGACGCTGGGCAGCAGCGCGGGCGGGATGCCGGGGCCGTCGTCGCGGACCCGGATGGTGCAGAACGCGCCCGTGACCTCCACCGTGGCGACGACGGTCGTGGCCGCCGGTGTGTGCGCACGGGCGTTGGCCAGCAGGTTCGCCACAATCCGGCGGAGCCGGGCCGCGTCGCCGGCCACCAGGGCCGGGGAGTCCGGGAGCCCGGCCGGGCGCCAGATGCGGTCCTCCCCTGCCGCCCCCTCCGCCCCCGCTGCCCGCGCGTCCCGTACGGCCTCGGCGACCAGCACGGTCAGGTCCACCTCCGCCGCCTCCGGCGGGTGCCCCTCGTCGAGCCGGGCGAGCAGCAGCAGATCCTCGACCAGGCCCGTCATCCGGGCCGACTCGGCGGACACCCGCCGCCAGGCCGTCGCCGGTTCGACGACGCCGGTGCTCCGGTTCATGAGTTCGGCGTACCCGGCGATCGACGCCAGCGGTGTGCGGAGTTCGTGGCTCGCGTCGGCGAGGAAGCGGCGCATGCGTTCCTCGCCTCGGCGCGTCTCCTCCTCGGCGCGCAGGCGCTCCGCGCGGGCGGTCTCGGCGTGGTCCGTGAGACGGTCGAGGGCGGCGCCGATCCGGCCGGCCTCGCCGGTGGGCCGGGTGCCGTGTCCGGGGGCGAGGGCCGGGTCGGCCGGCTCGTCCCGTCCCGGCGGTGACCGGCAGATCTCGACGGCCGCGGCCGCCACTCGTTCGAGCGGGCGCAGTCGGCGCCGGACCACGACCGCGCAGACCGAGCCCGCGACGGTGACGGCTCCGGCGGCCACCACGGTCTCGACCACGACCAGACCCCGTACGGCGTTCTGTACGTCGTCCATCGGGAGGGCGGTGAGCACGGGCCGTCCGCCGCCGTCGAGCGCGGCGACACGGTAGGCGCCGAGCCCGGGGACCGTGCGGGTGCGCGGTGTGCCGTCCGGCTCGACGCCGGCGAGGGCGGAGCGCTGGGCGGCGCGGAGCGGGCGCGGCCCGCCGGAACGGGTCACCACCTCGGCCGCGACGACGGTGCCGTCCGTGTCGAGCCGGGCGGTGATCGTGCCGGCCGGCCGGTCCCGGCCGTCGAACGAGCCGAGGCCCGTGTCCGCGCCGGACCCGCCGCCGAGGACGCCGTCCCGGCCGCGCTCGGCCGCCTCGGCGACGCGCCGGTCCAAGTCGCCGAGGAGATAGGCGCGTTGTGTGAGCACCGTGGTGAAGGCCATGGTCACGCACACCACGAAGAGTGCCAGTCCGATGAGGACGAGGAGCCGCGTGCGCAGGGATCGCGTCCGCCGGGCCCGTCCTCGCGACCGCGACCACGACCACGACCGCGGGGGCCGGTGCGCGCCGGACGGGCTCATCTCCCGCGCTCCGGCGGGCTGATGACAAGGACCCCGGAAGTGCCGTACATGGGGCAATCGTGGCCCCGCCCGCTGAGGGAATCCTGTGTTCCGCCTGAGGACCGCCGATGTCCTGGAAAGGAGTCCGGAGCGGACGGCGAAGGGGGGGGGGCGCCCCGCCCCCCAGAGGGGCCGCGCGCACAAAAAGAGACGCGGTCTCAACAAATCAAAGACCGGTGTGCGGTT
>NZ_JBHYXD010000025.1:73913-79286 GCF_042751995.1 Streptomyces sp. NPDC059371
CGGCGGCCGGGTTCTGCGCGTAGGAGGGGGCCGCGGCGCCCGCCCGGCCCCACCCCGCCCCGGGCCCCGCGGACACCCGCCCCCCCACCGCCCCCGCGGCGGGGGGCCCCCCCCCCGCCCCGGGCGTGCCGGCCCTCTAACTCCTGCGGAGCTGTCTACAACTGGGTCACCGGAGTGCTCAGTTGCGGATCAGGTTGCGCAGCACGTACTGCATGATGCCGCCGTTGCGGTAGTAGTCCGCCTCGCCGGGGGTGTCGATGCGGACGACCGCGTCGAAGTCGACACCGGTGTCGGTGGTGACCTTCACCGTGCGCGGGGTGGTGCCGTTGTTGAGCTCCTCGACGCCGGTGAAGGAGAAGGTCTCCTCGCCGGTCAGACCGAGGGACTCGGCCGTGGCGCCCTCCGGGAACTGGAGCGGCAGGACGCCCATGCCGATGAGGTTCGAGCGGTGGATGCGCTCGTACGACTCGGCGATGACGGCCTTGACGCCGAGGAGCGCGGTGCCCTTGGCGGCCCAGTCGCGGGACGAGCCGGAGCCGTACTCCTTGCCGGCCAGGATGACCAGCGGGATGCCCTGCTCGATGTAGTTGCGCGAGGCGTCGTAGATGAAGGAGACGGGGGCGCCGTCCTGCGTGAAGTCGCGGGTGTAGCCGCCCTCGGTGCCCGGCGCGATCTGGTTGCGCAGGCGGATGTTGGCGAACGTACCGCGGATCATGACCTCGTGGTTGCCGCGGCGCGAGCCGTAGCTGTTGAAGTCACGACGCTCGACACCGTGCTCCGTGAGGTACTTGCCTCCGGGGGTGTCGGCCTTGATCGCACCGGCCGGGGAGATGTGGTCGGTGGTGACCGAGTCGCCCAGCTTGGCGAGGACGCGCGCGCCGGCGATGTCCGAGACCGGGGTGGTCTCCATCGTCATGCCCTCGAAGTAAGGGGGCTTGCGGACGTACGTCGACTGCGGGTCCCACTCGAAGGTGTTGCCCTCGGGGATCGGGAGCGCCTGCCACTGGGCGTCGCCCGCGAAGACGTCCTGGTAGGACTTGTTGAACATGTCCTCGCCGATGGCGTTCGCCACGACGTCGTTGACCTCGGCCTCGGAGGGCCAGATGTCGGCCAGGTAGACCGGCTTGCCCTCGGTGTCGGTGCCGAGCGCGTCGCGGGTGACGTCCACCTTCATGGAGCCCGCGAGGGCGTAGGCGACGACCAGCGGCGGGGAGGCCAGGTAGTTCATCTTGACGTCGGGGTTGATACGGCCCTCGAAGTTCCGGTTGCCGGAGAGGACCGAGGTGACCGCGAGGTCGTGGTCGTTGACGGCCTTGGAGACCTCGTCCGGCAGCGGGCCGGAGTTGCCGATGCAGGTGGTGCAGCCGTAACCGACCAGGTTGAAGCCGACCTTGTCGAGGTAGGGGGTGAGCCCCGCCTTGTCGAAGTAGTCGGTGACGACCTTGGAGCCCGGGGCGAGGGTGGTCTTGACCCACGGCTTGCGGGTCAGGCCCTTCTCCACGGCCTTCTTCGCGACGAGCGCGGCGGCGACCATGACGTACGGGTTCGAGGTGTTGGTGCAGGAGGTGATGGCCGCGACCGTCACCGCACCGTGGTCGATCTCGTAGGTCGAGCCGTCGGGGGCCGTGACCGTGACCGGGTTGGTCGGCACGCCGTTGGTGGCGGCGGGGGCGTCGGAGGCCGGGAAGGACTCCTTGCCCGCCTCGTCGTCGTCGGCGACGTAGTTGCGCACGTCGCTCTTGAACTGCTCGGCGGCGTTCGCGAGGACGATGCGGTCCTGCGGGCGCTTCGGGCCGGCGATCGAGGGGACGACCGTGGAGAGGTCGAGCTCCAGCTTCTCGGAGAAGTCGGGCTCGGCGGCCGGGTCGAGCCAGAGGCCCTGCTCCTTGGCGTACGCCTCGACGAGCGCGAGCTGCTGCTCGGAGCGGCCGGTCAGCTTCAGGTACTTGATGGTCTCGCCGTCGATCGGGAAGATCGCGGCGGTGGAGCCGAACTCCGGCGACATGTTGCCGATGGTGGCGCGGTTGGCCAGCGACGTGGCGGCCACACCCTCGCCGTAGAACTCGACGAACTTGCCGACGACACCGTGCTTGCGCAGCATCTCGGTGATGGTCAGCACGAGGTCCGTGGCGGTCGTGCCGGGGGTGAGCTCACCGGTCAGCTTGAAGCCGACGACACGCGGGATGAGCATGGAGACCGGCTGGCCGAGCATCGCGGCCTCGGCCTCGATGCCGCCGACGCCCCAGCCGAGCACGCCGAGGCCGTTGACCATCGTGGTGTGCGAGTCGGTGCCGACGAGGGTGTCGGGGTACGCCTGGCCGTTACGGACCATGACCGTACGGGCCAGGTGCTCGATGTTGACCTGGTGCACGATGCCGGTGCCCGGCGGGACGACCTTGAAGTCGTCGAACGCGGTCTGGCCCCAGCGCAGGAACTGGTAGCGCTCCTTGTTGCGGCCGTACTCCAGCTCGACGTTCTGGCCGAAGGCTTCCTTCGTACCGAACTTGTCGGCGATGACCGAGTGGTCGATGACCAGCTCGGCCGGGGAGAGCGGGTTGACCTTGGCCGGGTCGCCGCCGAGCTCCTTGACGGCCTCGCGCATGGTGGCGAGGTCGACGACACAGGGCACGCCGGTGAAGTCCTGCATGATCACGCGGGCGGGCGTGAACTGGATCTCCTGGCTGGGCTGGGCCTGCGAGTCCCAGCCGCCGAGCGCCCGGATGTGGTCGGCGGTGATGTTCGCGCCGTCCTCCGTGCGGAGCAGGTTCTCCAGCAGCACCTTCAGGCTGTACGGAAGGCGAGCCGAGCCTTCCACCTTGTCCAGCCGGAAGATCTCGTACGACTCGTCGCTCACCTGCAGCGTGCTGCGGGCGTCGAAGCTGTTCGCCGACACGACAGTCTCCTTCATTGATGTGCGCGTTCCCACCGCATCCTGCCGCCACGACGCCATGACCGATCCGCTAAGGTAAGGCTAAGTTAGGTAGCCCTTACCGCCGGACCGATGGCGGCGCGCTGCTGCGGTACGCCTCGGCAGATATCTCGATGTCGAGATAACTCTAGTGCATGGGGGCGGGCAGGTCATGTCCGCACGCCCGCATGTCCGGGCCGCACCGCTTGCCCCGCCGCGCGCGGAATGCCCGCATCATCCGGCCGCGAGGACACATCCGTGCCCCTGTCGCCGACGAGCCGCCGCCGGACGGATCCCGCACCCGGACGGCCACGGCGCCACTCCCCGCCGGAAGTTGACGCCCCGAAGGCACGGACAGGCACACCTGAGCCGTTTCGGGGTACCCGGTGTCCGCCGGGAGAGCCCCGGCGCGACGACACAGGGGGCACCCATGCCGCTCACCTTCCGCAAGAGCTTCCGGATCCTTCCCGGACTGCGACTCAACATCAACCGCAAGTCGTGGTCCATCACCTCGGGCGGAAAGAACGGGCCGAAGCGCACGCACAGCAGCACCGGACGCCGGACGACGTCGATGGACCTGCCGGGGCCGTTCGGGTGGCGCAAGACCACACGCAAGGCGAAGTGACTCAATAGCGACAAAGAGTCCATCACCGACGAAGCGTCATGGAAGCGTCTCTTCACGGCATTCACGGGCGGCGGCACGGGCTCGCGGAGGTGCGGGCACCTCGCGGGCGCCGTCGCCGCGCCGGTGCGTGACACCCGAACTGCCCCTCGAACACCGCCTGGTGACCCTTGCCACTCGGAAGGCGGCGCTCCACTTTTGTTTATCTCACATCCGATATACGGTCGCGCCATGGCAGACGACTACCTCGTACGTATCGGCAAGCTCATCCGTGACGCCCGGCAACACCGGGGCTGGACACAGTCGCAGCTCGCCGAGGCGCTCGGCACCAGTCAGAGCGCCGTCAATCGCATCGAGCGCGGCAACCAGAACATCAGCCTTGAGATGATCGCCCGCATCGGTGAGGCGCTCGACAGCGAGATCGTCTCGCTCGGATATGCGGGTCCGATGCATCTGCGCGTCGTCGGCGGGCGTCGTCTGTCCGGCTCGATCGACGTCAAGACCAGCAAGAACGCCTGTGTCGCCCTGCTGTGCGCGACGCTCCTGAACAAGGGGCGCACGGTGCTGCGCCGGGTGGCACGGATCGAAGAGGTCTACCGCCTGCTGGAGGTCCTCAGCTCGATCGGCGTCCGCACCCGGTGGATCAACGGCGGGGTCGACCTGGAGATCGTGCCGCCGAGCGAGCTGGACATGGAGTCCATCGACGCCGAGGCCGCCATCCGCACGCGGTCCATCATCATGTTCCTCGGCCCGCTGCTGCACCGCCTGGAGGCCTTCAAGCTGCCCTACGCGGGCGGTTGCGACCTCGGCACCCGCACCATCGAGCCGCACATGATCGCGCTGCGCCGGTTCGGACTCGACATCGCCGCCACCGAGGGGCTCTACCACGCCCGCGTCGACCGGTCCGTCACCCCCGGACGGCCGATCGTGCTGACCGAGCGCGGGGACACGGTCACCGAGAACGCGCTGCTCGCCGCAGCCCGCCACGACGGCGTCACGGTCATCCGCAACGCCTCCTCCAACTACATGGTCCAGGACCTGTGCTTCTTCCTGGAGGCCCTGGGCGTACGGGTGGAGGGCATCGGCACCACGACGCTCACCGTGCACGGTGTGCCGAACATCGACGTCGACGTGGACTACTCGCCCTCCGAGGACCCGGTCGAGGCGATGAGCCTGCTCGCCGCCGCCGTGGTCACCGAGTCGGAGCTGACGGTGCGCCGGGTGCCGATCGAGTTCCTGGAGATCGAGCTCGCGGTCCTGGAGGAGATGGGCCTCGACCACGACCGCACGCCCGAGTACTTCGCGGACAACGGCCGTACGCGGCTGATCGACCTCACCGTGCGGCCCTCCAAGCTGGAGGCGCCGATCGACAAGATCCACCCGATGCCGTTCCCGGGCCTGAACATCGACAACGTCCCGTTCTTCGCGGCCATCGCGGCCACCGCGCAGGGCCAGACGCTGATCCACGACTGGGTCTACGACAACCGGGCGATCTACCTGACGGACCTCAACCGCCTCGGCGGCCGGCTCCAGCTGCTCGACCCGCACCGCGTGCTCGTCGAGGGCCCGACCCGCTGGCGCGCCGCAGAGATGATGTGCCCGCCCGCGCTGCGGCCCGCCGTGGTCGTGCTGCTCGCGATGATGGCGGCCGACGGCACCTCGGTGCTGCGGAACGTGTACGTCATCAACCGCGGTTACGAGGACCTCGCCGAGCGTCTGAACTCGATCGGCGCCCAGATCGAGATCTTCCGGGACATCTGATCGGCGGTGAGGGGGGGGTGGGTGGGGGTGGGGGGGGGGGGGAGGGCAGGCGGAACATGAGTATGGGTAATGGAAAAAACCA
>NZ_JBHYXD010000025.1:79296-101710 GCF_042751995.1 Streptomyces sp. NPDC059371
CTGCTCTCTGCCGTCTCGCGTCTCTCTCTCCGCGCCCGCGGCCCCGCTCCCCCTCGTTGCGGGGGGCGGGGGGGGGCCGCCCGCCCCCCCCCGCGCCCCCCCCCCCCCCCCCCCACACTCCTAAATGCCTGCTGACCTGCTGTTACACACTTGCGGGATCTTCCATTGATCATCGCCGTTTTTCATCACCTTGTGCAACGCGCGTGCAAGATGATCTTAAATTGGTGACGACGCATCAGAGATATCTGAGCATCCGTCAGTCTTCACGGAGAGTGCTCGCCGAAGGGGCCTCGCAATGTCCGCACCGACGGTGCCACTGGCGCTCCTGAGATCCGGAGTTCAGTCCTCGCCGCGCACGCGCATCAATCGCACTACACCGCTACGGCCAGTTCCAGGTGTCGCCATGGCTCCGCTCGGATGCGCCATGTTCAGCAGAGCGGCTGTTTTGCCACGTCTACGGCCGCGCGAAGACAGCATCGCAGTTCATTCCGGGCTGGCCCTACTCCTTCGTGGCCGTGCTGGAGCCGGGCGCCACCTCTTGGACCGCGATCTTGGACACGGTTCGGCTCGGCCCGGCGGACGATGCGACCGCGGTCACCGCCGCCCAGCTCCGAGGAGTCGTTGAACGGGCTCGTCGCCGCAGGCCAGTGGCAAGCCGGGGACCCGGCCATCGTGATCGTCAGCGACGCCGGCTACGACGTCACCCGTCTGACCTGGGACCTGCGGGACCTGCTGGTCGAGATGGTCGGCAGGGTCCGCTCCGACCGCGTCATGCGCCTGCCGAAGCCGCCGAGGATGCACGGCGTCAACGGCCGGCCGCCCAAGCACGGCCCGGAATTCCGCTTCACCAAGCCGGAGACCTGGCCCGAGCCCGCGATCACCACGGTCACTGACACCAGCAACTACGGCAAGGCCGAAACCCACGCGTGGGACCGGGTGCACCCCAGGCTCACCCACCGCTCCTCCTGGCTCGACCACGACGGCGAACTGCCCCTGGTCGAGGGCACGTTGATTCGGCTGAAGGTCGAGCACCTGTCGAAGGACCGGGATGCCCCGCCGGTGTGGTTATGGTCCTCCAAAACCAGCGCCACCCCGGACGACGTGGACCGTTTCTGGCAGGCATCTCTCCGCCGCTTCGACCTGGAGCACACCTTCCGCTTCGCGAAACAGACCCTGGGCTGGACTACCCCGAAACCCCGAAGAACCGGCCCCGGACGGCCACCCGGCGCCAAGAACAAACACCGGGCCCCCCGCTACGACGTCGGACCGGTCAGTGGATCGGCCGCGAAGCCAAGGACACCCAGCGCATACTGCGGGGCATCCGTGATCCATTCGCTGATCGCGATGAGCGAGCGGGCCCCGGTCAGCACGGCCGAGAGGGCCGCGCACAGCAACGCGACCGCCGGATACCGCAGTCCCAGCGCATCGCGGGGATCGGTGACCAGGATCAGGAAACGCCGCAGGTCAGCGACATCGCTTGAGGTGAGGGAATCAGTCTGGGAGCCCAGTTGATCCAGCACGGAAGGGATGGGCGATGATGTTCGGGCAGGCACGGTCTCGCTCGGTTCTCATGGGTCTCGACAACCACATGATCACCAGCACCGTGCCTGCTCTGCTCTCCGGAGCTCCTTTGCCGCACAACGGACATGACGCCACGTCACCCGCGAGACGGTGGCCAGGTGTTCGTGGAGCTCGGCGACGAGGTGAGGCGGGGTGGGCACCCGCCTGACGTCGCCAGCAGGCCGGTTCTTCAGACCGCAGACCCCGCGGCCGCTGTTCCGCCTCGGCCAGGGGCTCGGTGGCGAGGATGGCGCGCGAACTCGTTGCGATGGGTCACGGCCAGTAGCCCCGGTAAGAACTGCTCCGGACGACTCTGCGTCTCCTTCCTTCAACGAGGGTGCCAGCTCGATGAACGGTGTCGGTGTCAAAGACGAGCAGAGAGCCTGCGGGTGCCTCAAATGCAATGGCACGGGAAAGAAGGAATGACTTGCGCTGCCCGTAGGCCGCATAGAAAGTGTCCTGGGAAAGCGAGTCGAAGACATCGACCCGAATCTTCTCGACATCGTCCAACCTCAGCCAGTCCCTCTCCCTCAGTCGGCGGGTGCTCTGCGTGGTTCCGGGAATCGCGTGAAATGCGCCGTTCTCTCTGTCGACGTCGTCCAAATACACGAGAAATTTGAGCGTGCCCATCTCATCGTAATGATATGGCATAATCTCATCATTCGGTTTGAAGTCATCGCAGAGAACGAGATGTCGGTTCAATGTGCAGGGCTTGCCGAGATAGAGCGCCGCGACGGATGCCATCCACTCCTGCGTGAAGATCTCGCACGCCCGTGGAAGCACCTTCCCCAGGTCTTCCCCGTGATGATATTTAAGATGCAGGCCAGTACGTGTTTGACCGTAGCGTTTGGATATATCCTTTCCGGTGGATGTGAGCGGCTCGATTTCATGACCTGCTACAGCGGCAAAGGCTCCGTCGAACTCTTCCTGCAGCGAGGCCAGCGCACCACCCGTAAGCCATCCCGGCACAAAGGCTACACCGAAACTCTTCACCATTCCGACGATTTCCTCTGCCAAGTCGTCACTCGCACCACCGATTGTCAGGTCCGAGATACCGACGCGCCCAGAAGAGCGTTCTCCGATGATCATATCCTCGCCTCAGTGAAGACGCCATTCCCTCGCTGCAGCGAGGCAAACTTTCTCAGTTATTTCAAATGAGAAATTGAATGAAGAATCCGGAAAGAGGTTTCCAGTCCCCCAGGGCTGATGCTGACAGACAACCATGCTTCCAGCAAGTGAATGGGAGAGTTCCGAACCAGCCCTGATCGACGGCTGACTACCGTCCAACCGCACACCATGAGCAGTTGAACGACGGAAACCCCGTCACTCCGGCACGGCGGGGAGATACCCACGTTGAACAGCATGGGCACCGGCCTGGAAGCGACTCCGCGCGTCGAGGTGATCGAGGAGTCCGGCAGCGATCCTGCGCACCGTGCGTGCCGAAACGCCGAGGCTTTTCGCTATCGCCTCGTCGGTGCTCCCTCGCGCCATCAAGCGCAAAACCTCGCCCTGCTGTTTCGTGAGCCCGTCGGGACCCGGCCTCGGGCGAGCGCCCAACGGTTCCGCCGACTGCCATACACTCTCGAAGAGCGCGCACATAAGGGTAACCGTCCCGGAATTCTCGATGGCAACGGCTCCGGTTCCCGTGTTCCCGCTATCCGCTGCGACCAGAGCAGTCCGCCGATCGATGATGATGACGCGATTGGGCAACGTGGGAGCCGTACGGATCTGCGCACCTAGGCTTTCGAGCCACTCCGCGTGCGCCAGGGTCGGCGGATCACGTCGGATACTGTCGAGGTAGACCGTTCTCATCCTGACCCCCCGCTCGAGCAGTCGACGATTGAGCGGGCGGGATGCAACCATGTTGGCAGTGGTCTGGGCTCCCCCAGGCGCGAACGTCAAGAACTCATCCCGGACTTTTCTGTTGAGTAATTCAAGATGCTCCCTGATGGCATCGACGCCTTCGATGTACTGAATACCGCCGCCAGAGCCGACGGCATATTCCTGCCCGTACCTGGCGATCGCCTCCGCAATGGTGGCTCTACTCGCCTCGACCCTTTGCTGTTGCGTCGCCAGTTCGGCTTGTTGTCGCGCCAGCAATGCCTCCAGTCCGAGCAGGGGATTGACTGCGCGCACCCGGCTCTGGCCCTCTGCCGAAGGGCGAACGAGCGCGCGCTCGCTCAGTTGGTCAAGCGCGTCACGTAGAGCCGACTCAGGCATGTCCAGGCGGGCTGCCCAATCAACGGCATCCTCCTGCGGGTGAGCCAGCATGACTCGATACACCGCTTCTGCGGCTGAATTAATTCCTAGTCGATTGAGCATGAGTCCCCCGGACGCTTCGCTCCACTCGCCATCAGCTGCTACGGCAAGCATATCCAAGGGACTTTGGGTGATCTGCTCCACAAAGAGAGAATTGTCCACTCCTAGCAGAAATTATTTTAGGAGCTATTTAGAGCTCACCAGACGTGCAAATTTTCACGAATCTGCCAAATTTCTGCCAGTCGCCTCCCATATCCCTGATGGCCAAAATGACCTATCTAGTCCACATTCACCTCGCACCCCGTGACCCCGACATGCTCCTGCCCACGCTCAGCGCGGCAGCGATCACCGGCGGCACGACGCACCCTGGGGTCGTGCACGTGGTCGTCCATCCTTTGGCTCGGCCCCACCCCGTCATCGGTCTCTACATTCGGGAGGCCACGTTGGATCAGGCAGAGACGTCCGCGCGGCAGGTTTGGCGGCATGCCGTGGTCTCTGAACCATGGCTTGATAACTGGGATTTGGTCTGCGCCGAGGTACCTCTCATCATGGTTTTCGACGGATAGGCGGCATACCGGCGAACGAGATCACCGGCACCAGGTCTGTCCTCAGGCGGCCATGGCCGCTTTGCTCGCCCGGGAACCTCTTCTCTCCTCCGCTGACGGACCGCAAGACTTCAGTCACCGGCCGGCCCCGTCAGTGAAAATCAAATGCCTTGGGGAGAGACAGAGATGCGTCGCATCAAGCTTCTGGGAGCAGCGGTGGCCGTCGCAGGGGTGCTCGGCGTCAGCGGGGCGAGCCTGCTCAGCGTCTCCGCACCGATGCCCCCGCGATCGATCGAGGCGGACTCGGGATGGCAGACCGTCGGCCCCTCGGCTTCCCCGAACAGCGACTCGGGATGGCAGTAGGAAGCCGGATCCGAGCCGACTTCGAGGGTCTGCCATGACAGCGTCATCCCCACAGTACGACTCCGACTACCTGCTCAGGCTCCGCGACACGCTGCAGATGGCCCCGGTCGAGACCGTAGCGCTGCAGGAGCTCACGATCGCCGGGTCACCGCGCAGCACCATCGAAAGCCCTGACTACACGCGCACACTCGCCGAGTTCGACGGGCCTTTGCCACCCATCCTCGTGCACCACGACTCGATGACGGTGATTGATGGAATCCACCGTCTTCTAGCCGCACAGATGCGGGGGCGGACGCACATTGATGTTCGCTACTTCGAAGGCAGTGCAGAAGACAGCCAGTTGCTGGCCGTGGCCCTGAACGTCGCCCACGGTCTGCCGCTTTCACTCGAAGAGCGTACGACGGCAGCGTTGCGCATTCTCACGCGTCATCCGGACTGGTCCGACAGGTCAGTCGCATCAATAGCCGGCCTGTCACCGAAGAAGACCGCGGACATCCGTCGCGACCTCTTCAGCGACGCGATGGGAGGCAAACGAGTGGGTCGTGACGGTCGCACGCGCCCGCTGGACGCCTCACAGGGACGCATGCTGGCAGCCGAGTTCCTCATGCAGAACCCCACGAGCTCACTGCGGCAGATAGCAAAGGAAGTCGGAATCTCCCCCACCACCGTCGCCGACGTGCGAGACCGTCTGGCGCGCGGAGAGAGTCCGACCTTGCACGAAGGTCTCCCCCTGCGGCGCCCGTCCGAGCAGCGGCGCCCAGCGCGCCGGTCGGCGGCGTCTCCTTCCCCGTCAGGCAGCGTTCCTGTCGCCGAACTCGGGACCGTTCTGGAGATGCTGCGACGAGACCCTTCCCTGCGTCTGAACGATGTCGGACGGTCCATGCTCCGCCTGCTCGATGCCAGCGCCGCATTTGCCAGGAACAGGGAGAGCATCGCTGCCAGCTTGCCCCCGCATTGCATGACTGCC
Source organism: Streptomyces sp. NPDC059371 (assembly GCF_042751995.1). NCBI lineage: Bacteria > Bacillati > Actinomycetota > Actinomycetes > Kitasatosporales > Streptomycetaceae > Streptomyces > Streptomyces sp. NPDC059371. The sequence continues at coordinate 84,991 of NZ_JBHYXD010000025.1, forward strand.
ATGGCAAAACTTGCGCAAGGCTACTCGCGTAGCTGGCAACTCCTGGCAGAGGAGCTACGCGACCTCAGCGGTGGCGTGTAAACGGGGCATGCAGTACCTGCACATGGGGTGTCTTCGTACGCGGGTGTCCGCCGTTGACGACGGCGGACACCCAACCGGTCTCACGCCTTTGCCGGCTCCTCCAGGCGGGGGAAGAGGACCGCGCCCTTCGTGACCGTGGAGCCGGCGGGCAGCCTGCCCCAAGTTCCAGTCTCCTGGACTGTCTGATCGGCGAGGGCACCCAGGGACGTCTCGGCCCCCAGGGAATCCCAGAGCTTCTCGGAGGTGTCCGGCATGATCGGGTGCAGGAGCACCGCGACCGCCCGGAGCGACTCCGCAGCGGTGTACAGGATCGTCGCCAGGCGTGCCTGACCCTCCTTGGAGGTGTCCTTGGCGACTTTCCACGGCTCCTGCTCCGTGATGTAGCCGTTGACCTGCTTGATGAAGTCGAAGATCGTCAGGATGCCGCCCTGGAAGTCCAGCTCCTCGCCGATCCTCCGGTCGGCCTCGGCGACCGTCGTGGCCAGACCGTTCTGAACCGCCTTCTCGGCCTCGCCCGCCGTCGATGCTTCCGGCAGGGAGCCTTCGAAGTACTTGCCGACCATGGCAGCCACGCGGGACGCAAGGTTGCCGTAGTCGTTCGCCAGCTCGCTCGTGTAGCGGGCCGTGAAGTCCTCCCAGGAGAAGGAGCCATCCTGGCCGAAGGCGATGGCGCGCAGGAAGTACCAGCGGTACGCGTCGACGCCGAAGTGTGAGGTCAGATCCTGGGGCTTGATGCCCGTCAAGTTCGATTTGCTCATCTTCTCGCCGCCGACCATCAACCAGCCGTTCGCGGCGATCCTGCCGGGCAGCGGCAAACCGTTGGCCATCAGCATCGCAGGCCAGATGATTGCGTGGAAGCGGAGGATGTCCTTGCCGACCAGGTGGACGTCAGCCGGGAACGTCGACTCGAACTTCTCCGGGTTCTCGTTGTAGCCGACCGCCGTGGCGTAGTTGAGCAGCGCGTCGACCCAGACGTAGATGACGTGCTTGTCGTCCCAGGGAATCGGGATGCCCCAGTCGAAGGTCGACCGGGAGATCGACAGGTCCTGCAGGCCCTGGCGGACGAAGTTCAGCACCTCGTTGCGCGCGGACTCGGGCTGGATGAAGCCGGGATTGGCCTCGTAGTGGGCGAGCAGCTTGTCCCCGTACTCGCTCAGCTTGAAGAAGTAGTTCTCCTCCTTGAGGATCTCCACCGGCTTCTTGTGGATCGGGCAGACCTTCTGCCCCTCGTACTCGCCCTGGCCGTCGATCAGGTCACCGGGAAGCTTGTACTCCTCGCAACCCACGCAGTACGGGCCTTCGTAGCCGCCCTGGTAGATCTCCCCCTTGTCGTAGAGATCCTGGACGAACTCCTGGACGCGGTCCGTGTGCCGCTTCTGCGTCGTGCGGATGAAGTCGTCGTTCGCGATCTCGAGGTGCTCCCAGAGCGGCTTCCAAGCCCCCTCCACGAGCCTGTCGCACCATTCCTGCGGGGAGACCCCGTTCGCGTTCGCGGTGCGCATGATCTTCTGACCGTGCTCGTCCGTGCCAGTGAGATACCACACCTGCTCGCCGCGCTGACGGTGCCAGCGGGCCAGCACGTCACCTGCGACGGTTGTATAGGCGTGACCCAGGTGAGGAGCGTCGTTGACGTAATAAATGGGGGTGGTGACGTAGAACGCCTTCGCCCCGGCAGGCTCGGATCCATTGGACTTCATGACGGACAAGCCTAGTCGTACCGTTCCTCCCCCACTCCGCCGAACAGCCTTGCGGCGCCGTACTGTTGGACACGAACGAGAAGCGCCCGCGAGGCGCGCGACGAAATCTCCTCCCCCGTAGTCCGACCTCGCGTCTCACACTGTTTTCACAGGCACGGTCTTGATGACCATGCGATCCGTCGCTGCCTGTACGGCGTCCACTGCCTCGCCGGTAGTGGCCGCGGCCGCTGAGGCGAAGGCCACGCGGTTGAAGGAGTTGCGCAGCTCGCGCACCTCATCCCCCTGCGCGGCGAAAATGAACGCTTCCATCACACCGTCGACCGCACGGGCCTCCTCGACACCGGCGACTTCCTCGATGACACCCGCGTCCACGGCGACGAACTGAACCGCAGTGCGCAAACGGGGCTGGTTCGGCAGCGGAACCGAGACCGGAGCACCTCGCATCACGTCGAGGAAGGCGGCGATCATGTCCGTCTCGTACGCGTGGTTGATCAACGGCATGATCATGTCGCCCGCCAGCCGACCCGCGGCCTCCACGAGGTGGGGGACACCGTCCGACACGATCCACTCTGCGTGGATGAACCCCGTGCGGAAACCCAGCGCGTCGACCAGCCGTTGAGTGTCGAGAAGGAGTCGGGCGCGGGTGTCGCCGGGAATGTCCGCGGGGACGGTATGCCCGGATTCCACAGGATACGGGCCGGGAAAGAGCTGCTTCCCCGTAACGTTGCCGAACAGGCACTCCCCGTCGCTCACCAACAGCTCCACGCTGAACTCGGTTCCGCTGACGAAAGTCTCCATCAGCATGCGTGACGGAGTCGGCCGATCGGGCAGGAAGTCACTGCCGTCCGAATGGTTCTGGACCTGCTCCCATGCGGCGGGTATTTCGGACTCGGAGGTCAGAACGTAGGTGCCTATGGATGCCTGGAGGTTGGCGGGCTTGAGGATGGCAGGCAGACCGTGTTCCGTGACGAAGCTCCGCACCTCGTCGAGGGTGCGAACCTCCCATGACACCGGGTTGGCAACGCCGGCCGCCGCCGACACCCTTCGGAGTGCGCTCTTGTCCCGAAGGACAAGCGCCGCTCCCAGCCCCGCTCCCGGCAATCCGTAGCGTTCGGCGAGCCGGGCAGCGAACGGCACGGCGTACTCCAGCGCCGGTACCACCGCCACGGCACGCAGGTCGCCGAACTCCGCGAGGAACGCATCCGCGCTCCCGGGGCGCTGGTGCTCCCACTCAATCAGCTGCCAGGTGCAGTCGAGGGAGGCGAGCTGGTCGCGTACCTTGCGCTTGCGGACAACGTCGGGTTCCTCGATGAAGATGATGAGCTCGTCCGGGTCCATCCGACCGAGGAAACGGGTCCAGTCGCCGGAGAACCCGACGAAGACGACAGTGCGCCGTGTAGTGGGCATGGAGTTCTTCACCTTCTGCAGGGGGTGGAATGGACGGCCCGGCCTCAGCAAGCGGCCGTTGAGATGATCCGGTCCAGGGCGGCTCTGCCGGTCCGGTCGGCGATGCCGGCCAGTTCGGAGACGATCTGTCCAGCGCCGGGATGTGTCACCCGTACGTATGTCGTGCGTGGTTCGACAACGCAGCCTCGGTACAACTTGGCCTCGTACGTGCCCGGGCCGAGCACCAGTTCCCGGAATCCCGCCGCCTGCGCGACCTCGATGAGCTCGTAGTAGTTCAGATTGAAGTAGGCGAAGTACTTGTCCGCGTACTCCGAGAATCCAGACATCTTGGGGTGTAGCTGGCCTCCGAACGCATAGCTGAGGCTGAATGCCTCGACACGCTGTCCGCGTTCTGCGACCAGGAACACCGCCCAGTCCCCGAAGAACCGGGCACTGCGCCGAATCAGCTCGACCAGCTGATCGGCGTTCATGTCATGGCCGTAGCGACGCAACTGCCGGGCGTGCAGCGCCGCATGCTCCGTCGAGAACTCCCCGATGTCGGCTCGTCTCACCGCCATGTCGCTCTCGGCGAACGTGCGCCGCTCCCGGCGCACGTTCGTCCGGCGCTTTCTGGGAAGCCGGGTGAGGCAGTCGTCGAACGAGTCTCCTTGTACGGGCAGCACTGACTGGGCCAGCGAAGTGACGCCGACGTAGCCCCGCCCCTCAAGCGTCTCGCGCAGTCGGCAGGCGGATGCTGGGACATGCATGACGGCACTCGTCGGACAGCCCCAGCACTCCGCCGTCCTCTCCAGTTCATCGATCAGGGACGAGACGACCGGTGCCGTGTCTGAGGCGACGATCCCAGGCGCATAGGCGCCGGGAAGGATCGCCGCAGCCGTGGGCGCCAGGTCGGCCAGAAGGGGTCGTACAGCGCCAAGGAGCGTCGATACCCGTTGCCGGTCGACGGAATCGGCGGGAGGTTCGGTGCCGAGGAAGGCAAGCGGGTCGTTTGCCGGGAACCCGCCGCGTTCCAGACGCCGCACTGCCAACGCACCGTCATTGTCGGAGGTGACGGCGTAGTGCAGGCCGCTGGTGTCCGTCGGTTCATTGCATTCCAACCACTGCGGCGTACAGAACAACGAGGCCGCCCGCTGCGTGGCAGCCGACCACAGGGGTGACAGATCGGCGATCGAGGAGGAGGTGCGCATCGTCTCGTCACCCGGCCCTCTTGTGAACCCTACGGATCACGGCCAGTACCCCCGGTAGGAGCTGCCGCGGACGACCCGGCGCCGTCGGCCCTCGGCTAGAGGGCCGGCCCGATGGATGGTGTCGGTGTCGAAGACGAGCAGCGAACCGGTGGGCGCCTGGAAGGTGAGGGCACGGGAAAGGAGGAAGGACTTGTACTGTCCGTAGAGCGTGTGGAAGAGCTCCTCGGAGTGCTGGTTGAAGACGTCGATCCGGATCTTCCTGAAGTCGTCGAACGTCAACCACTCGCTCTCCCGGAGGCGACTGGTCGCCGAAGTAGTGCCGGGGATCGCCTGGAAGGGACCGTTGTCGCGATCCACGTCATCCAGGTACACCAAGAATTTGAGCGCGCCGATCTCGTCGAAGTGGTACCACGTGATCTCCTTGTCCGGCTTGAAATCGTCCGTCAGGATGAGGTGCCGGTTGAGAGTGCACGGCAGGCCCAGATAAGAGGACGCCACGGAGGCCATCCAATCCTGGGTGAATATCTCGTGGGTCCGGGGTAGGGCCTGCTTGAGTTCGTCCCCGTGGTTGTACTTGAGGTGCAGCCCGGTGCGGCTCTGGCCGTAGCGCTGGGATATGTCCTTGCCCTCGGGTGTCAGGGTCTCCAGCTCAGTTCCCTTGGCGGCGGCGAAGGCGCCCTCGAATTCGTCCTGGAGGTCGCTCAGCTCATCCCCGGCCAACCAGCCCGGCACCACGGCCACGCCGAATTCCTTGACCCTTTTCGTGACCTCTTGGACAAGGTCTTGACTCTCGCAATCCACCGTCAGGGCGGAAATACCGACACGCCCAGAAGTCAGGTCACCGATAATCATGGGATCACCTTATTTCTTCTTTCTTTTCCAGGGATTTCTACATCGTGTCCAGCGTGGCGCGAGCACGGCTCTCGCGTTCGAAGTAGCGCAGTAGCAATACCGCGATCAGAAGATGGCCGAGCGCGACCGCGCACTCCGCAGCGACCTCCCGCAGGCCCTCGGCCTTCCCCAAGCCTGTGTCGGTGACGAAGGCGCGTGCCGCGGCGGCCGCGTGCGTGAGAGGAAGCACATCGCCCACGATGACCATCCAGGCCGGCAGGACATCGCGAGGAATGTTGGCGCCCGTGACCAACAAGAGCACCGCAGCAGCGACGTTCGACACAATGAACACGTCTCGGAAGCGAAGCCCGAGGGCCCCCAGGACCAGGCCGAATGCCGAGCCCGACAGGGCGGCGGACGTCAATGCGAGCAAGAGGCCGGGAACGGCGCCCAGCGGGATACTCAGTCCCAGCAGCAGCGCTCCGCCGGTGAGTACGAAGACGGTGACGAACAGACCGTTGGCGGCGTAGGGCAGGGCACGCCCGATCCAGAGGAGGACTCGGCTGCGCGGGCTCAGCAGCACGACTCCCAGAGTTCCGTAGCGTCGCTCGTTCGCCACCGCCATGGTGCCTCCGAGGACACAGGCGTTGGAGACAGCGAGTACAGCGTTGCCCAGAAGGTAGAAAGTGTCGTCGGCCACTCCCAGCTGGCGCCCCAGGTAGACGAAGAAGAGCAGCTGCAGCAGCGGACCGGCCAGCAGTGTGCCGACGAACATCGACGGCGTCGCGCCTACAAACAACGCCCGGTAGGAGATGGCCCCGCCGATTACCAGCAGACGGACGGAATTGATGAACGCACGCAACGTGGGAGCTCCTTCAGCTGAGTGCCAGCGTGGCGGCCTGACGCGCCCGCCGCTCGACCAGGCCGAGCACAGCGACGGCCACTGCGGTGTACAGCACCCCGAGTCCGAGACCAGCGGTGAGCGGACCGAGCACATCTCCCCCTGACGTCGCGGCCCTCAACGCCCTGGCTCCCCAAGTGGTCGGAAGGATCATCGAAATCGGAGCCGTCCACCCCGGAAGCACGCTCATGGGGGTCAGAACCCCCGATAGCAGCCAGACCGGCGCCTCAAGGGCGTTCGTCAACGCGTGCGCGTGGCGGAGCAGCACGAAGGTGCTTGCCAGCAGAAGTCCCATCATGCCCATCGACAACACGCATCCCGGCAGTGCCACAAGGAGCAGAACGGGATGGGCGAAATCCAGCGGAACCGAAAACAGCAGCACCCCCCACAGCACTGTCGCCGCCATGGCATAAGTACCGATGATCGCGGTTGCCACGGTGACCGGCAGAAGGATCAAGGCCAGCGGCGTAGGTGCGGCCACAAGCATTTCCAGGGTGCCCAACCAGCGCTGATTCTGCACTGCGGCGCCGGACCCGAAGAGTACCGAGGTCCAGATGCCCATCAGTCCTGCTCCCACAGCGGCTTCCAGGAGACGCTCGGGGTGGCCACTGGCCCGGAAGAGGTAGGTGGCGAGGGTGGCGTAGACGATCGGCAACAGGACGGCGAAGGCCACTTCGAGCGCCGAGCGCGACATGTAGGTGACGTGTGTCCGTACCCCGACAGCGAGCAAGCGGGGTATCCGTCGTGCCGGGACGCTCACGTCAACTCCCGTGTCCTGCTTGGCGGCCGCTCGGCACGGCCACGCGCTCCTCCGTCGTGCCGGCGGAGTCCGCGACGCCCTCCACGATGGCCACGTACGCGTCCTCGAGGCTCGGTTCCCGGTCAGTGACGCGGCCGATCCGAAGTCCGTCGAGCGCCGCCAGCACGGCGCCGTGCTGATCGGTGCCCTGACGGCTCTGCACCACGATGGTCTGGGCCGTGCCGCGATCCTCCACCTGTACCGCCCGTACGCCGGGCAATCGGCGGATCCTCGTCAGGTGGTTCTCGCCCGCACCGTACGCCTCGACTTCCAGTATGTTCCGGTCCGTCACTCCCGCCTTGAGTTCCGCCGGCGTGCCGACCGCTTGGATGGTGCCTGCGGCAATCACTGCCATCCGGTCGCAGAGTTCGTCGGCCTCGGCCATGTAATGCGTCGTCAGCAACACAGTGGTCCCGCTTTCCTTGAGCGCCAGAATGGTGCGCCGCAGATCGCGCGCGGCAACCGGGTCCACGCCGATGGAGGGCTCGTCCAGAAACAGAACATCGGGCCGGTGAAGCAGGCCCCGGGCGATGTGAAGGCGTTGGCGCATCCCTCGCGAGAACTCTTCGACACGCTCGTTCTCTCGACCGGTGAGTCCGACGACTTCCAGGAGCTCGGCGATACGGCTGCGTTGTTCACGCGGATCAACATGGTAGATCTCGGCGAAGTAGCGCAGGTTGTCCAGGGCGGACAGTCGGTCGTAAAGACCTCTGTCACCGCCGAATACATAGCCGATCCTGCGTCGTACCGCGACAGGATCCCGGGTGACGTCGTATCCGAGTACACGAGCCGTTCCGGAAGTGGGCAGAAGCAGGGTGTTGAGCATTTTGATCGTGGTCGTCTTGCCAGCACCGTTTGGACCGAGCAACCCGAAAAGCTCGCCGTTCGCAACCTCCAGGGAGACTCCTCGAACGGCATCGACGGAATGTCGACGGGGCCGCAGTAGACCATTCCTGGAAATGTAAGTCCGACATAGGTCAACTGCTTCGATTGCAGGCATGCTTGAAGCTTAGAGAAGGCGTCCTATCCAATCAAGGGAGACCGTGTCCAGACGCCGGACCTCGTGGCTCTCAGGCGTTCAACGCGGCATGCCATGGGCTGATGTCCAGTCCCGGGTATCGACGGCTCAAGCCCTCAATGACGTCCTCGTCGTAGGCTTCATGGCCGGGCGGCGGGAAACCGAAGAGTTCGAGCTCAGGCGGTGTGGAGCCGGCGACAAAGCGCTGCCAGGACGGCACCATGGCGATGCGTTGGAAACTCTGCAGCCCGAGCCAGTCGGTACCAGCCACCTTGTAGGAGAGGTTCATCCAGATCCGTTCACCCTCGGGCTCTGTCATATTCACCGCTCGATGCCAGATATCCGGCGCATAGACGAGGAGGCTGCCCGCTCGGCCGGGAAAGGAGACCTCCGCCTTGTACAGCTCCGGATGAGTACCTCGCCACACGCGATAGGGCACGGGGGGCATTTCCCGGGTGAGGCCCCTCGGTACGAGACGTGTTGGCGCACACCCCTCCGTCACATCCGTCAAGTACAGGAACATCTCGACTTGTCGAGGGCGAGACTTCTTCTTGGGCACCAGCAACGTATGCGAAGAGTAGTCGAGATGATGGGGTTGTTCGTAATCCGTCGCACCTGTGTATTTCGCCCACAACTGGGCTTGGTAAAGGCGCAGGTCGCGAGAACCGAGCAGAGTGGCGGCGACTTCCGTTATCCGAGGATGGACGGTCAGCCGGTTGAGTGTCTGCCCGGCCCAAGGGAAGTCGATCTGTCCCGCGAACTGCTCCGGATTTTGCGTGAATAGTTTGCGACGCCCTTGAGATTCATGCGGCGCTCTTGACGGGGTGCGCGGGCGGGACTCCTTCCGTGTTGCCGCATACTCTGCACCCGAAGGGTATATACCACCCAACTCTGCCAGAACATCTACCAGTTCTTCTTTCCCCAAGAGCTCGGGAATCAGGAAGAACCCGTCCTTCTCCCAACTCCGCTGGTACGCATGCAATGGATGACGCTCCTTGTCGATCTGGATCAGCTCTCCGAACCGGCGCTGCCATTCGGCGCACCCGTCGCCCAGGTACGAAGGCGTTCCGCCAGGTCTGGTTTCGAGACCAGGTCCACGGCATGAAGTGCCGCCTCCAACTGAGCGGCGTTCTTAGGACCGATGACGATGCGCTTGACGGACGGAACGCTGAGACAGAACGCGATCGCCCAGGCCGCCGGCGCAGTCGTCCTCGCTGTGGGCGGGGACCCCGGCTCCCGCACCGAGTGCACGGCGCGCGCGAAGCCGCGCGCGGCGGCCCGCATGACAGCCTGGGTTTCGGCCGGGAGGTGGGATCTCCAGTCCGTTCCTGGTATCGGCACGAAGTCGGGGTGAGCCAGGAAGCCATAGGCCAGCGGCTGCATCGCCCACACCTCCCAGCCCCGCGCGTCCAGGCGTCCGGCCGCCGGGCAGGCGACGCGGTGGTTCACCGCGTTGAGTTCGATCTGGGCGATCCGTGCGCCGGGCGGATGGCAGCGCTCCGCGAACTCGGCCAGGGTCTCCGGGAAATGGCTGGCCACCCCCACCGTGGCAGCAGGGAACCGGTTCTCCAGCGAGCGGAGCGTCTCAGCCAGGGAACCGTCGCTGAAGGAGCGGATGTCGGGGTCCTTCACCAGGATGTAGCCCGGACGTCCCGCGAACGCCGCACCGTACTCGATCTCGGCGACCAGCCCCGGAAGGCTCAGGTCGCTCACCGGCCCCCGCCCGGTGAGTGGCCGACCGGGTTTGGCGACGTTGCGCCACCACCGCCCACGGGTGCGCTGCCACTGGCCCACCCTCCGCAGACCCTCGCCGGCGCCGTAGCCCGGGGCCGTGTCGATGATCCTCAGGCCCGCTTCCCACGCCCGGTCCATCGTCTCGTAGGCCACGTCGTCGGCGACTTCACCATAGGAACGGTCGATGGGGAGACGTCCCCGGCCCGAGAGGCCCCAGGTGCCGAGGACAAGGCTGTCGGACACCGTCCGCGCAGGCATCAGGCCGGCACCGTCGGCTCGGCGGCGAGCGCGCCCAGAAGGTCATCACGCAACTGGGTCAGCGTCCGGACGGACAGCGGCAGCCCAGTCACCTTCGCGGGTACCGCAGGCGGGAGATGCGCGTTGATCGTCACCGTGCCGTCGGAGGGGAACATCACGAAGTGGTAGTCCCGCCATTCGATCCCGTAACCCGATCCCTCTCTCAGCACTTCCCTTGAGGTGCAGGTGAGCCGGGGTGTGTCCTGGGATCCGGCGTTGTCGAACCGTAGATGGTGGTACGAGCCCTTGATGATGCGTGTGGCGAAGGAGCGCCGGTGGTAGTGCGGGCTGAGAGTGCCGCCGCGCCAGAGTCTGTCGAACCGCTCCCGGCTGAACAGGTTGATCCGGACGAGCCCCACGCCGTCGCGTTCGGCCACGGTCAGAACGCGGGGATCGACGTCCGGCGTCTCACCGTCGTGCCGGGCCAGACGGACCAGATCCTCGACGCCGAGGGACGCCGTGTGCTCGGCTGTCGCGGCACGCCAGTCGATGTCCGCCCCCAGGGCCGCCTCCATCTGCGGCAGCAGCGGCCTGCCTGCGTCGACGCGGTCGAGGAGTGTTGCGATCGCGTTCATACCGTCGCCTTCTGGTGCCGTTCCTGACCCATCGTGATGAGGTCGTTCTGCGTGTAGTAGCGGACCGACCCCTCGGCCTTGGCCACGCCGGCGAGCAGCAGCGCCCTGGCCAGCGTCATCCGGGACTGGGCCTCGTCCAGTCTGCGGTTGGTGTCCGCGATGGCCTCCGCCGCCGTCGGCGCGTCGGCCCCGGACAGGTCCTCGACGGCCTGCTCGACGACGCGGACGAACGTCTCGTTGCACAGCTCTTCGAAGCGGTCGATCGACCGCTTCACTTCGGGCCTGCGGCCCGGCACCGTGCGGCGCCACTCATAGGTGACTGATGACTGCAGTCCGGCGATGACCTCCATGAACGGTGCGAAGCGAGCTGCCGTCAGCTCGGTGACTCGCTTGGCGATGGCCGTCCGGGGATCCAGGTACTCGGACGACAGTGTGGCTCCGTGGTCGCGCAGCGCGCCGTCGTGTTCGATGACCCGGTTGAGCGGTGTCCCGAAGTGCGGATCGACGGCACTGTTCACGGTGACCGGTTTCAGTTCGTCGATGCTCCGGAGGAAGTCCAGGTTCGCTCCCACCTCGGTCAGGGTGGTCCGGTGGTTGAACATCATGAAACCCGGCTGGAATGACAGTCCGAGGGATTTGATGACGCGTACCGCTTCAAGGTTCTGGCGTACTGATTGGCCCTTGCCATACAGGCGCAGCGTCTCGTCGTCGCCTGTCTCCAGACCGACGAAGACGTGCTTGAGACCGCCGCGGGCCAGTGCGGTCAGTACCCGTTCGTCCACATTCTCGGCTCGGCAGGACATGGCGAAGCCGACAGGCAGCTTCAGCTCCTCCAGTTCTTGTCCGATCATGAGGGCACGTTCGTGTCCGGCTTCTGTACCGCCGAAGAACTCGTCGTCGACGACGAGGAGTTCGATTAGCCCGAAGCGTTCGTGGAGGGCGGCGATCTCCGCCACTGTGTGTGCGACCGACCGCGCCAGCCATCCTCCGTTGGCCAGCGGCCGGTCGCGTTCGAGGCCGTAGAAACGCGGAATGCTGCAGAAAGTGCAGCGCGCGTAGCAGCCCCTGCTGGTGGAGACACAGACGAGCCCGTCGAGGTCGATGATCTCCTGCGTGAGGTCGCGAGCCGGCGGTGCGAGAGTATCGAGGTTGTGTACGCGCGGCGCGGGCTTCCACCGGACGCCGTCGTCCCACCGGGCGTACACACCAGGAACCGTACGGGGGTCGTCGCCGTTCCGGACCGCCTGCGCGTAACCGACGATGGGCCCCTCTCCCTCACCCGCCACCACTGCGTCGACGGCGGGGTTGGCGTCCAGGATGCGGCGCGGGATGAAGGACGCGGCGTGCCCACCGACGACGATGTGGCCCCCGTATCCGGCTTCGCGCAGCATCAGACACACGCGCGCGGTCCGCTCGGGGAAATGGTTGAGGATGACCGTGAAGCCGACGACGTCTGGCTGCTCGTCCAGAATGCGGCGTACGGTCTCCTCCTCGCTCCAGTCGTAGAGCATGCCGTCGAGCATCGTGACGTCGACGCCGTGGTGTCGCAGCGCACCCGCGCAGTAGGCGATACCCAGACACTCAACCGGCTTGCTGAACTTGTGCAGGACGTCGACCGGCGGCCTCACGAGAACGGTCTTGCCCATGGAGGCCCCCATCAGAAGACGAACTGGGTCGTGTGGCCGAGCAGGCGCACCGGGATATTCCAAGCGCGTTCGAGGTCGCCCCAGTGCCTGCCGACGAGATCCCGGCCGTGTGCGTTGAATCCGGTAGCGGGCACGAGTATGAGGTCAGGTGTACGCCCCGTTTTCTCCTGGTGCCGGACGAGTGCCGCATGGATGTCACCCACCGTGCACATGTCCATGACCCTGATGTTGCCTCCGAGATAGTCGTTGGTGGCGACGACGAAGTCGATGCAGTCGGCATGGTCGGCGACAGAGCGCTCGATGAAGGCCCGAGCGGCGGGGAGCATGAGCGATGAGGTCACGAGCCAGCTGTACCGCGACCCGACATCCTCGATCTGCTGGGCGATCCCGCGAGCGTCGCCGCTGCTGATCGAGGGAGCCGTCACCACGCCGTGCGGCACGAGGTACTTTCCGATGTAGGGACCCGTGTAGGGATACGTCGGCGGAAGCTCGGTGTCCAGCGTCAGGTCCAGTGACTGGCCGGCCCGCCGAATACGCAGCTTGACCAACCCTTTGACCAGCATCAGGGAGCTCACCACCTCCGACCTCGTGGTGGGGCGCAGGTAGCCGACGCCGACGATGACATCTCCGGGCCGCAGCCCACATGCGGCTGCGGGCGAGCCGGGGATGGTGCCGATGACGCGGGCCGCCAGCGGGTCGTCGTAGAAGAAGTTCTCCTCGTAGGCGCTGGGAATCGCGATGATCGGCACGTGGGTCTTCTCCCGCATGGACTGTGCCCATTCGATGACGCTGCCCCAAAGGATGTCCGTATCGAAATCCATTGGGGAAGGGTGGTCGCGGGTGAAGCCCGGCTCGTTGACCCGGATGAAATTGGGGTCGAGCTCCGAGACGGTCTCGATCGTCCGGGTCAGGTCCTCCAACGGAAAATCGGGCGTCGCGACCAAGCTCACGCCGAAGGGGATCTCATGCTTGCGCAGTTCTTGCAGACAGTGCAGCGCCGTCCAGGTGCGGTTGGGCCGCTCCTTCATCACCTCCTGTCGCAATGGCTCGTCGACCGTGTTTGTCGACACCACGAAGTGGACCGGCTTGACCTCCGCCAACTGCTCCACGATGCGTGGCGTCAGCGGATTTCCGTTCGTGGTGAAGAAGAAGGGACGATCCGTCGTCTCCCGAAGGGTCTTCATCACCTCCGGCAGCCGAGGGTCGACGAGGAACTCGTTCAGTTCCCACTGGGCGGAGAACAGGGCCCGACGTTCCTGCGGCCTGTAGTAGGCGATACGCGTGTCGAGTTCGTCGCGGGCGATGCTCTTCTTCGCCCGTGCGATGGCCAGCGTGTCCGGATTGCCGAAGAGGTAGCAGAAGGAACACGCCACGTTGCATACGCGGGCCAGGTGCTCGTAGACCTCTGACGGATGCCCATGGGACGGCACGACCCAGTCCCCGGTGCGGCGCAGGCGGAAGCCCTCCGGCTCCGTGTGCTCGCCGTTCTTGGAGATACGCAGCAGCGGCGCGAGAAGCGACCAATGTCTGGCCAGGATCGGAATGGTGGGCTCGGTCTGTGACACGGAGAAGAGCGGCTGCCTCCTGATGGCCGTCTTGGCGTTCTCGGTACGCTCAGCCAGCGGGTGAGGCTGCGCCAGGGGCCGCACCCTGAGGGGGAAATAGCCAGATCCGGTCAATAGCGCCGACGGGTTGACGAATTCACCGTCCACCAGGAGATCGACCTCGTCCAGGACGATCTCCAGAAGCGAGACAAGATAACTGCGCTGACCGTCCTTTTCCTCCGCCGGCGGCAAGGGGTACGAAAAGGCGAAGTCGCCGGAGAGATCCGGGGCGTGGTCCCAGGATCCGCCAGTGGCACCGTCGACAGTGACCCACTCGGCCGCGAAGAGAGGCACCTTGGCATTCTCGGGGATGGTCAGGTCCAGCAGTGCCGTCAACGATTCGCCGATCAGATCCTCGGGCACGCGATGCAGCCCGGTAAGGGGCACGCTCTCCCCGAGTCCGTAGGCAGGCGCAGAATGCGGGTCGCGGCACCGCAAGCGGTAGGCGGACGGTTGCAGCGTCTCGCCCCGGCTGTTCTGGAGTGTCACGCCGCTCAATGTGAATCCGAGAACGGATCCGATGTACCGGTGAAAGGCTTCTCGGACCCTCGGCAGCCCAACCGCCGGTTCGGTTTTCAAGAGTGACATGAGCGTCAGTTCTCCTCTTCAGCGCAGATCCATCGGGGCTTGAGACGGGCCTGTGCCCGTACCGCACAGTCTGATGCGGGTGCCCTTGAGGCCGCCTTCGCGGAAACACGAAACGTGCCTCCGCGAAGGCCAGGTGCATCACAGTCCGCAGAAGGACCTAGATGCCCCTTCAGACCATGTTGAGCGTCGAGATGTCCGCAGAGAGTGACCGCGTAAGGGCCTCGGCCCGCTCAAGCAGGTCTTCCCGAGTCCAGCCCTGAGCGGCAATGAGTTCCTCGGCCTTGGCCTCGTCGCTCAGCGCCTCCATGAGGTCCTCGACCGATATGTCGAGTTTCTCTTCAAGGACCGCAACGGTGGGAGACATAGCCCCTCCATTCGTTCGGTGAATATTTACCTTGCGCAAGAACACTGACACGGTCCCATGAATGCAGGCAAGGGTGTCCAAGCCGGTCACAGGACAGCCTAAATCTGAGTCCACGTAAGGATATTCAGCCGTAAATAGCGCGTCGGCGATATCTGCTGAATATACCGAGAAAATGAAATTTGCAGCACGGAGCCCATGTTTTCTCGCGGTCTGCGAGGAGGGGTGAATGAAATGGCCGCACAATCGTATTGCACGCGAAGGTCACCCCACCTCGGCAGGCGAGTTTAGACCCTGGCACCCGGAACTGGATCTCCTCCGGCACGAAATCCAGAAGCACTCTCCGGAAGCGTTCACGAAAAGTGATGAAGTGGCGGCTCAGAAACGAAAGATCAATGCTGCACAATGGTCCCGGCAAGCGCTTCGGACTGTAGTCGCACCCCACCGCGTCCAACAATGCGCCGACGCGCCGGATACACCAGGCTCCACAGTGCCCGACCACTATCCGAGAGGCTCATGCCGTCCTCCGCCGCTTGTCCAACTGCGCACCGTGAGCGGTTGGACGACAGTTCGCGTGCCCTCCGTCCGGACCATCGACCGCGGCTTCAAATCCAAGCCCGCAGCCGAGCGTTGACGCCTGTGACCGGTACCTGCACTTCGGTTCTGCGGAACGCACCCTAACAAGGCCGACACAATAAGCCGAGTGGTCGGTGGGCGATCAGGCAGCAGGCGACTCGAGGCGCGCCCCCCTGGTCCGGGCTCGGGCCAGCGCCGGGATGTTTGTTTCGTCCTGGTACATGAAGTCGTGCACCACGGCGTCGCAGGTGCCGTTGCGGCCTCGGGACGCGGCAGCCTTGGCAGGGCTGGCCCGATTGCCTCACTAGTGGACACTCGCGGATGAACAGTCTGGCATCGCGCGCGAATTGGCCTATGTCTTCGGCGACGCTCAGTGTGCCGAGCGTGATGCGGTATTCAGCGTCGGTTGAGTCCCGGAGCGCGCAGTCAGGCCCCTATGGGCGTTTCTCTCGTGCTAAGGGCTGTCCCGCGCCAGAGATTCGTCGTTAATTCGTCTATGAGTGCTTCTGCGGATGTTCCGGTGCCACGTCGCGGTCCGAAGTTGGAACCGTTGTTGTTGTCTCCTGATGAGCGTGTGGTGTTGGAGCGTTGGGCCCGCAGGGCGTCATCTGCGCAGGCAGTGGCCTTGCGCGCCCGCATCGTGTTGGCATGTGACGGTGTTGATAGGCCACCGATTGTCGTGGTGGCGCGGGAATTGGGCATCGTGGCGGACACGGTCCGCAAGTGGCGTCGCCGGTTTCTGGCCGCCCGGCTGGACGGGCTGGTGGACGAACCGAGGCCGGGCCGGCCGCCCACCATCAGTGTTGATCAGGTGGAGGCGGTGGTGGTCAGCACGCTGGAGGAGATTCCGAAGAACGCCACTCACTGGTCTCGTGCGTCCGTGGCCGACCGCAGTGGCCTGTCGAAGTCGGCCGTGGGCCGGATCTGGCGCAGGTTCCAGCTCAAGCCACACCTGAGCGACACGTTCAAGTTGTCGACGGACCCGCTGTTCGTGGAGAAGGTCTACGACGTGGTGGGGCTGTATTTCAACCCGCCCAAAGGTGCGGTGGTGTTGTCGGTGGACGAGAAGTCCCAGATCCAGGCCCTGGATCGCTCGCAGCCGGTGCTGCCGATGATGCCCGGCATGCCCGAGCGCCGGACCCATGACTATGTGCGCAACGGTCTGACCACCTTGTTCGCCGCGTTCGATATCGCCACCGGCGAGGTGATCAGCGCACTGCACCGCAGGCACCGGGCGGCGGAGTTCAAGAAATTCCTGGTCAGGATCGACAAGGAGGTGCCGGCCCATCTCCAGATCCATCTGATCCGGGACATCTGACCCACCGCCGGCCCCGCGCTCGGCCGAGACCCCGCTCTCACACCACCGCGCCCCGGCCGGGCCCGGCGCCAAAGCGGGGGGGGGGGGGCGCGGGGGGTGC
>NZ_JBHYXD010000026.1:0-9254 GCF_042751995.1 Streptomyces sp. NPDC059371
GCGCCCACCGCCCCGGCGCGCCCCGCGGGGCGCGGGGGGGGCCGGCCCGGGGGGGGCCCCCCCCCCCCGGGGGGGGGCGGGCCACACGGTCGTTCGGGAAGCGGGTCAGCTCGCCTTCGAGGCGCCGCGGCGGCGCATGCCGAAGTAGACCGCTCCGCCACCGACGATGACGAACGCGCCGGCGATACCGGCGATCATCGGGGTGTTGGAGTTCGCACCGGTCTCGGCGAGGTTGGACTCACCGGCGGCCGCGGACGGCTGGTTGTCGCCCGGGGTGGCCGGAGCGGCGCTGCTCTCCGCGTCGGACGGGGTCGCCGAGTCCGAAGGGGTGTCCGAGGGAGTGGACTCCGAGGGCTCCGGGCTCGCCGACGGGGACGGCGACTCCGACTTGGTGCTGCAGGCCTCGTCCTTCGTCACCAGGTTCGGGTTGATGTCCTTGTCCACGATGCCCGGGACACTGACGTGGATGCGGTACTCCGCCTTGGGCGCCCAGTCCTCCGAGAAGGAGACGGTGGCGCCGTCCTTGCTGCCCGTGACCTTCTGGGCGTCGCCGACCTGGTGGTCGTCGGCGCCGTTGCGCTCGAGGAAGACCGTGATGGTGGCTTCCTTGGCGGAGGAGTCGACGTCGGTCACGGTGATGATGCCCTTCCCGTTGCCGTCACAAGTGGCGGCCGCCGAGAAGTCCTTGATGTTGCAGGCGAGTGCGTTGCCGGCGACGCCGAGCGCGAGCGCGGCAGAGGCGGAGGCAACGCCGAGGATTCGCACGGTACGTGCGGTGCGTCGAGATATGGACACGATTGCCCTTCACAGGTTGCGCAACTGCGGGGGGTGTGGGGGGATTTGCTGCAATCTTTCCAGCAACAACGCCCCCAGGAGTCTCACAGGTCTATAAGCGCGACCTAAGTGCTGTCAATGCGTAGGTGCTGCCTCGTTGTTGGCTTTGCCGAGTTGTTAACGTCCCAGGTGTTTGAGCGCTTCCGGAGCGTCATCGACGCCGTCGACGAGGGCGATCCGCGACTCCATCGCACGTTCCCTGGCCAGCGACGTGAGCAGTTCCCAGGCGGGGTACTTCTCGGTCCAGTGCGTCCGGTCCACCAGGACCATGGGGGTCGGCTCGCCCCTGGACCCGTAGTAGTTCGGGGTCGCGTTGTCGAAGATCTCCTGTACGGTCCCGGCGGCGCCCGGCAGGAAGACGACCCCCGCGTTCGAGCGGGCCAGCAGCCCGTCCTCGCGGGTCGCGTTGGCAAAGTACTTGGCGATGTGCGCGGCGAAGGCGTTCGGCGGCTCGTGGCCGTAGAACCAGGTGGGGATGCCGACCGAGGGGCCGCCCGAGGGCCAGCGCTCGCGCACCTCGAACGCCGCGCGCGCCCAGTCGGTGACGGAGGGCGTGAACGACGGGACGGCGGCCAGCACGCGCAGGGCCTCGTCGAGCATGCCGTCGTCGAACGGGGCCGCGTACGCGCCGAGGTTCGCCGCCTCCATGGCGCCGGGGCCGCCGCCGGTGGCGACCATGAGACCGGAGCGCGTGAGGGTGCGGCCGAGGCGCGCGGCTCCCGCGTACGCCTCCGTGCCGCGTGCCATCGCGTGACCGCCCATCACGCCCACGACCCGTACGCCGGTGAGGAGTTCGTCGAGCGCGTCCGAGACGGAGTCGTCGTGGACCGCGCGCACCATCGACGCGAATATGTCGCCGTCGGCCTTGGTCCGCTGGAACCAGGCGTACGCGCGGGCGTCGGGTGTCGACTCGTACCCCGCGTCGAGCGAGGCGAAGAGTTCGTCGGGGGAGTAGAGATGACCCCGGTACGGGTCGAGGGGGAGGCCCGGTACGGGCGGGAAGACGAGGGCGCCGGAGAGGCGGACCCGCTCGGCCGCCGCGGACTCCATCGGGCAGCCGAGGAAGACGGCGCCCGCGGTGTCCACGGACAGGAGGTCCGCCGTACGGCCCGTCAGATCGACGGCCTGGACGCGGAACCCGGCGAGCGAGCCACCCGCCGAGACGACCTCGTCGAACTCGGCGAGGGATTCGATCTCACGGTCGTGGGGGGCGTGTAGGGGAGTTGGCAGCATCCCGCCCATGCTAGGGGCTGCCGCTTAAGGGGCACCGGGCTTCCGGGCCTCCGCCCCCGCGACCCGGTCCCGGGTTGCCCGGGGCCTCGCAGCTTCTTTCGCCCCCTCCGCCCCTGCCCGTCCCACCCCCTGGGGCTCCGCCCCAGACCCCGCTCCTCAAACGCCGGAGGGGCTGAAATTTCCCCTCGAACGCCGGAGAGGGCTGGAATTTGCCCTCAAACACCGGAGGGGATGGAATTTGCCCCGCATCTGGAAGGCGGGCAGGGGGTGGGACGAGGCCGGTGTGCGGACCCCTGTGCCGCGCACCGGCCTCGGCACGTCGTCGGGTCAGCCCTGGACCGCTGCCGGGTCCATCCACATGACCTCCCAGGTGTGGCCGTCCAGGTCGTCGAAGGCGCGGCCGTACATGAAGCCCTGGTCCTGTGCCTCGCCGGACCCCGAGCCGCCCGCCGCGATGGCGGCGTCGACCAGCTCGTCGACCTTCTCGCGGCTCTCGGCGCTCAGACACAGCAGCACCTCGCTGGTCTTCGTCGCGTCCGCGATCTCCTTCTTGGTGAAGTCCGCGTAGCGCTCCTTGCCGAGCAGCATCGCGATGATCGTGTCGCTGATCACCACGCAGGCGCAGTCGTCCGTGGAGAACTGGGGGTTGATCGTGTAGCCGAGCTCCGTGAAGAACTTCCTCGAGGCGGCCACGTCGGACACGGGCAGGTTCACGAAGATCATCTGCTGGTACATGCGAGGTTCTCCCGTCGGTGTTGTGCCGTTCGCAGGGATAGACCGGGGGTCCGCCCGGAACTCATCGCCCGGCGCGGACCCCTTTTCCCGAACATCGCGCGGAGTGCTCCGCGGGCCGGTCAGCGGATCAGGGGAAGCGCGGCCAGTTCGGCGACCGCCCAGGTCAGCGGAGCGAACGCGACGAACAGCGCCCCGGCGCGCAGGGCCGCCGCGCCGCGCAGCATGGTGGCGGGCGCCCCCAGCCGCAGCAGTGCCGCCGTGGTGTCGGCCCGGCTCTGCCGCGCCTCGACGGCGGCGGTCGCCAGCGTCAGCAGCGTGCACCCGGCGACCAGCAGCGCGCCCAGGGTGGTCAGCGGACCGAAGGCGGGCCGGGCGCCGGTGTACAGCGTCGTCATGGCGAACCCGCCCGACGCCACCGCGCACACCACCCCCAGCGGCTGCCCGATGCGCCGCGCCTCCGACTGGAGCACCCGCCCGGCCAGCAGCCGCAGCGCGCCGGGACGTACGGCCTGGAGCAGCCATCCGCACAGATAGGTGATCGCGGGCCCGGCGAGGGCCAGACCGACCGCCGTCAGCACCCAGCCGAGCAGCACCCCGGCCGGACCGCCGACGAACCCGCCGGGCAGCGCGAGCGCGGGCGCGGTTCCCGAACGGCTCGCGTACGTCTCCACGGCCAGCCCGGCCGCCAGCGTGGCCGCGCCCCAGGGGAGCCCGTTCGGGTAGCCCGGCGCGGGCGGCAGCCCGCCGGAGCCGGCCTCGGCGACCCGGCGCGGGTCCGGGCGCGCCCCGGACACGGCGCCACCCTCGTACGCCGGACGCGTGTCCCCGTACACCGCGTCCATGTCCATGTCCATGTCCACGAACGACGGCAAGTCCGTCCGCTCGTACGAGGCGGGTGTCCCGTGGGCGACCGCGGCCGGGCGGTCCTCCGCCGACGGCGTCCCGGTCTCCCCGGAGGCGTATGCCTCGGCGGTCCAGTGGAAGTCGGGGCCGCCGGAGCCATTCGGGGAAGGGGCAAGCGGGTCGGGTGCCGGGAGGGCGCCGACGACGGCCGCCGACGTGTCCCCGACCCCGTCGCTCGTGCCGGTCACGGTGAGACCCTCGCTCGTGCCGGTCACGGTGAGGCCCTCGGCCGTGCCCGCTGTCGCGAAGCCCGTGGGCCCGCCGGGCGCGGTGAACGGCGCGGGCGCGGCGGGAGCGCCACCCGCCGGCCGTCCGGTGCCGCGCACGGAGGTCCGTGGCGCGCTCGCGACGGCGCTCTGCCGCGCCGACATCCAGGTGCGGCCGTACGACCACGCGGCGCGCACCGGACGGCCGCCCCGGGGACGCAGCGAAAGGGCTGCCGCGCCCGAGGCCGCGACCGGCACCAGGGCGAGCAGCGTGAGCGCCGCGGGCAGGGGCAGCGACTGGCCGGAGGCGAGGAAGTCCGCCGCCGCGCCGCCGAAGGGGACGGCGGTCAGGTCGCCGCGCAGATGGAGGAAGAGGAGCAGGGCGAGCAGCGAGCCGAGGAGCGTGGACAGGGCGGTGGTGGCGGCGGAGATCGCCATCAGCCGGCCGGGACCGAGGCCGACGGCGGACAGGCCGGGCCGGGGCCGGGTGGCGGGGTCGGTCCGGGCGACCGCGACGGCGAAGTAGACCGTGGCGGCGAGGGGCACGACGCACCAGGCCAGGCGCAGCGCGCCGGCGGCCGAGGCGTCCGGATGGCTCATCGCGTAACCCAGCGTGCACAGCAGCAGGAACCCGGTGCCGGCGGAGGCGGCGGCGACGAGGAGCCGGCGGAGCTGGACGAGGGGGTGGCCCCCGCGGGCTAGACGGAGAGCGAGCACGCGGCCCGGCCTTCCGTCTCGGTGACGGGGGGCAGGTGGACGGTGTTCACACGCCGCCCGTCGAGCAGGCACACCGTGCGGTCGGCGAGGGCCGCGGTGTCCGGGTCGTGGGTGGCGAGGACGGCGGTGATGTTGTGCGAGCGGGCGGCCGAGGTGAGCGTGCGCAGCACCTGGGTCTGGTCGGCGCGGTGCAGCGGGGCCGTCGGCTCGTCGGCGAACAGCACGGTGGGGGTGGGGGCGAGGGCGCGGGCGACGGCCACGCGCTGCCGTTCGGACTGGAGCAGGGCGTGCGGGCGCTTGCGGGCGCAGCGGCCGACGTCCAGGCGCTCCAGCCACTCCAGGGCGGCGGTCTTGGCGGCCCGGCGGGTCCAGCCGCGCAGCATCAGCGGGAGGGCGGTGTTCTCCCAGGCGTTCAGCTCGGGGATCAGCGTCGGGACCGGGTCGATCCAGCCGAACCGGTCGCGGCGCAGCCGCTCGCGGGTGAGCGGGCCCATGGTGTGCACGGGCGAGCTGTTGAACCAGACTTCGCCCTGCTGGGGCAGGAGCTGGCCGGACAGGCACCGCAGGAGGGTCGTCTTGCCGCTGCCGCGCGGGCCGCAGACGGCGAGGATCTCGCCCTCACGGATGCCGAGCGAGACGCCGCTGAGCGCGGGCGAGCCGTTGTGCGTGACGTGCAGGGCGCGCGCCCAGAGCACGTCGTTGTCAGGCGGGGCCACCATCGCGTACACCTCGTTCCGAGCTGATGTGCCGTGCCCGGCGATCTCTTCGAGGTCGCTCGGTCCCCCGGACGGGGGAACGAAGGCAGGGCCGATCGGTCACAGGGCACGCTAAGGAGTCGGGGCCGGGAGGCCGGACAGCACACGGCCCCGGGCCGCCCATTCTCACTCGAACGGGCGCCACCGGGGCCGGGGTTGATCAGCCGGACGGAAGAGCCGGGCCCACCGTGGGGAAGCGGCGGGGCCGGGCTCGCGGCCGGGGATCAGCGGGGTGCGATCAGAGCTTGGTCCACGCCTCCGTCAGCACCTGGCGGACGATCCCCTCGATCTCGTCGAAGGTCGACTGGTCGGAGATCAGCGGCGGCGAGAGCTGGATGACCGGGTCACCGCGGTCGTCGGCGCGGCAGTAGAGGCCGTACTCGAAGAGCTTCTTGGAGACGAAGCCGTAGAGCACGCGCTCCGACTCCTCGTCCGTGAAGGTCTCCTTGGTGGCCTTGTCCTTCACGAGCTCGATGCCGTAGAAGAAGCCGTTGCCGCGGACGTCGCCGACGATCGGCAGGTCGTGCAGCTTCTGCAGGGTCTGCAGGAAGTTGGCCTCGTTGTCCAGCACGTGCTGGTTCAGGCCCTCGCGCTCGAAGATGTCGAGGTTGGTGAGCGCCACCGCCGCGGAGACCGGGTGGCCGCCGAAGGTGTAGCCGTGCAGGAACGTGTTGTCGCCCTTGTAGAACGGCTCGGCGATGCGGTCGGAGACGATGCACGCGCCGATCGGGGAGTAGCCCGAGGTCATGCCCTTGGCACAGGTGATCATGTCCGGTACGTAGCCGAACTTGTCGCAGCCGAACATCGTGCCGAGGCGGCCGAAGGCGCAGATGACCTCGTCCGAGACCAGCAGCACGTCGTACTGGTCGCAGATCTCGCGCACGCGCTGGAAGTAGCCGGGCGGCGGCGGGAAGCAGCCGCCGGCGTTCTGCACCGGCTCCAGGAAGACCGCGGCGACGGTCTCCGGGCCCTCGAAGAGGATCTCCTGCTCGATCTGGTCGGCGGCCCAGCGGCCGTAGGCCTCGGGGTCGTCACCGAAGAGCGGGGCGCGGTAGATGTTGGTGTTGGGGACCTTGTGGGCACCCGGGACCAGCGGCTCGAAGGGGGCCTTCAGGGCCGGCAGGCCGGTGATGGACAGGGCGCCCTGCGGCGTGCCGTGGTAGGCGACCGCGCGCGAGATGACCTTGTACTTGGTCGGCTTGCCCTGCAGCTTGAAGTACTGCTTGGCGAGCTTCCACGCGGTCTCGACGGCCTCGCCGCCACCCGTCGTGAAGAACACCTTGTTCAGGTCGCCCGGCGCGTGGTGCGCGAGGCGCTCGGCCAGCTCGATGGCCTTGGGGTGGGCGTAGGACCACACCGGGAAGAAGGCCAGCTCCTGGGCCTGCTTGAAAGCCGTCTCGGCCAGCTCGGTACGGCCGTGTCCGGCCTGGACCACGAACAGGCCCGCGAGACCGTCGAGGTAGCGCTTGCCCTTGTCGTCGTAGATGTAGGTGCCCTCACCACGGACGATGGTGGGAACGGGCGCGTTCTCGTACGAGGACATGCGGGTGAAGTGCATCCACAGGTGGTCGTACGCGGTCTTGCTGAGGTCCTTGGTGCTCACGGTTATCGGGTTCCCCACATGTAGGTCTGCTTCTTGAGCTTCAGGTAAACGAAGCTCTCGGTGGAGCGCACCCCGGGCAGAGCCCGGATGCGTTTGTTGATGACGTCCAGCAGGTGGTCGTCGTCCTCGCAGACGATCTCGGCGAGGATGTCGAACGAGCCCGCGGTCATCACCACGTACTCGACTTCCGACATGGCAGCCAGCGCTTCCGCCACCGGGTCGAGGTCGCCCTCGACCGTGACGCCGACCATCGCCTGCCGGCGGAATCCCACGGTGAGCGGGTCCGTGACGGCGACGATCTGCATGACGCCCTGGTCGAGCAGCTTCTGGACCCGCTGGCGCACGGCGGCTTCGGAGAGGCCCACGGCCTTGCCGATCGCGGCGTACGGGCGGCGTCCGTCCTGTTGGAGCTGCTCGATGATGGCGAGGGAGACGGTGTCCAACTGGGGACCGCCGTTCCTGGACTCGCGGGAGTCCCTGGGTTCCGCGCTTCGACTGGCCACGACCCCACTGTGCACGACGTATCGACAGTTCCGCAAGGTTCGGGCGATGAAATTCGTTGTTTACAGGTACGTGTCTTGCGGATTTCGCAGCTCTGGACCGTTCGGGGGTGTTGAAAACGTGGAGTCACGGATTAGGGTGGGGTCCAGGCATCTCAGGTAGTGGACACCTGGGCCGTTGGACATCCGACAGGAGGGCCGGGCAGTGAGCACCGAGCTGCGTCGTCTGCGCAATTACATCGACGGAGAGTTCCGCGATGCCGCCGATGGACGGACCACGGAGGTGGTCAACCCCGCGACCGGCGAGGCGTACGCGACCGCGCCGCTCTCCGGCCGGGCGGACGTGGACGCCGCGATGGCGGCCGCCGCCGCGGCCTTCCCGGAGTGGCGGGACAAGACCCCCTCCGAGCGCCAGAAGGCCCTCCTGAAGATCGCGGACGCGTTCGAGGAGCGGGCCGAGGAGCTGATCGCGGCCGAGGTGGAGAACACCGGCAAGCCGATCGGTCTGACCCGGTCCGAGGAAATCCCGCCGATGGTGGACCAGATCCGCTTCTTCGCGGGTGCCGCCCGCATGCTCGAAGGCCGCTCGGCCGGCGAGTACATGGAGGGCATGACCTCGATCGTCCGCCG
Organism: Streptomyces sp. NPDC059371; assembly: GCF_042751995.1. Taxonomy (NCBI): domain Bacteria; kingdom Bacillati; phylum Actinomycetota; class Actinomycetes; order Kitasatosporales; family Streptomycetaceae; genus Streptomyces; species Streptomyces sp. NPDC059371. The sequence continues at coordinate 8,117 of NZ_JBHYXD010000026.1, forward strand.
TGAGCCGGTGGGCGTCTGTGCCCAGGTCGCGCCGTGGAACTACCCGATGATGATGGCGGTGTGGAAGTTCGCCCCGGCCCTCGCGGCGGGCAACACGGTCGTCCTGAAGCCGTCGGACACCACCCCGGCCTCCACCGTCCTGATCGCCGACATCCTCGGCGGCATCCTGCCCAAGGGCGTCTTCAACGTCATCTGCGGCGACCGCGACACCGGCCGCGCGATGGTCGAGCACCCGACCCCGGCGATGGCGTCCATCACCGGCTCCGTCCGCGCGGGCATCTCGGTCGCCGAGTCGGCGTCCAAGGACGTCAAGCGCGTCCACCTGGAGCTGGGCGGCAAGGCCCCGGTGGTCGTCTTCGAGGACACCGACATCCCCAAGGCCGTCGAGGACATCTCGGTCGCGGGCTTCTTCAACGCGGGCCAGGACTGTACGGCCGCCACCCGCGTCCTCGTCCAGGACTCCATCCACGACGAGTTCGTCGCCGCGCTCGCCAAGGCCGCCGCCGAGACGAAGACCGGCCAGCCGGACGACGAGGACGTGCTCTACGGCCCGCTGAACAACCCCAACCAGCTCAAGCAGGTCGCCGGGTTCATCGAGCGGCTGCCCGCGCACGCCAAGGTCGAGGCGGGCGGCAAGCAGGTCGGCGACAAGGGCTACTTCTACGCCCCGACCGTCGTCTCCGGCCTGAAGCAGGACGACGAGATCATCCAGAACGAGGTCTTCGGCCCGGTCATCACCGTCCAGTCCTTCTCGGACGAGGCCCAGGCCGTCGAGTGGGCCAACGGCGTCGACTTCGCCCTCGCCTCCTCGGTGTGGACCAAGGACCACGGTCGCGCGATGCGCCTGTCCAAGTCCCTCGACTTCGGCTGCGTGTGGATCAACACCCACATCCCGCTGGTCGCCGAGATGCCGCACGGCGGCTTCAAGAAGTCCGGCTACGGCAAGGACCTGTCGGGCTACGGCTTCGAGGACTACACGCGCATCAAGCACGTGATGACGTCGCTGGACGGCTGACGGCGTACCGCGCGTGAACGTGGGGGGGGGCGGGCGGGGGGCGGCTGCCGCTGCCGGGCGCCGCCCACGGCGCCCACGATCACCACCAGCGACATGAGCGCCAGTACCAGCCTGATCCAGCCC
>NZ_JBHYXD010000026.1:9264-15064 GCF_042751995.1 Streptomyces sp. NPDC059371
GTGTCCCGGGGTGTTTCGGGGCCCCGGGGGGGCTGCCTACCCGGGGGGGGCCCCCGCGTTTCCCCCTGTTTCCTCCTGGATACCGGCTCAGGCGTTCTCGGTCACGCCGGAGAGCGACGGCTCGCCGGGCGCGCCCGGCCCACCCTTCTCCGTGTGGAAGCCGGGCAGCTCGCCGGAGCCGCCCGCCGACCCCTTGCCGGGCTTGCCGGGCAGGGTCGCCGGAGGCAGCCCGGATCCGGTCGAGAAGGTGATGCCGGCCTTCCTCAGGATCGGCGCGCACGCCTTCTGCGCGGTCCGGTAGCTCTTCGAGGCCGGGTCGAACGCCCGGTCCGCCTTCATCCTCACGTCGAACCGGACGCGGCCCCGCTCGTCCTTCGAGGCGTGGAAGACCGGGAAATACTTCTGTCCGTGGTCACGCATACAGGCCGCGAACGCGTCGTCGGCGGTGTTCACGTCGCCGGGAGCGTGCGAGGTCGGCCGGTACGCGATGACCGGCAGGGCTCCGCCCGAGGGCAGGCCGCTCTTGGGCGGTTCGCCGGTCCCGAAGTGCTGCGTGAGCCGGGGCGAGCCGGCGGTCCCCGTCGTCGTGGTGGTCACGGTGGTCCTGTCGGACGCCGAGGCGGCCGAGGCGGCCGAGGCGCTGACCGTCCCTAGCGTGGCGGCCGAGATCAAGGCGCAGGCCAGGGCGAGTCGTTGTGGCCGGGTGGCCGGTGCACGCATGGGCTTCCTCCATGGGGCGGGCGGCGGTGCCGCCGGTTCGGATGCGACGGCGCACGGTGACGCACCGCCGTGCCGTCACGAGCCGTGGTCCGACGGTCGTGGTGGGGTACGCGGTGCCGTGCTGACGTCCAGCCAAGCCGGAGGGCGGTTACGGCACGGGAACGGCCGTCCTTATGGCGCCGCGACAGGGCCCGACTCGGCTCCCGGGCGGAGGGACCACTCCCGTACAGGAGCCCTTATCCCCGTGTAACCGCCCGCGCGTCACACTGACCGCCATGCGTGTGCTGGTGGTCGAGGATCACGAAGAGCTCGCCGAGACCGTGGCCGCCGGGCTGCGCCGCGAGGGCATGGCGGTCGATCTCGCGCTGGACGGGCCCACGGCGCTGGAGCGCGCCACCGTCAACGGGTACGACGTCGTCGTGCTCGACCGTGATCTGCCCGGGGTCCACGGCGACCAGGTGTGCCGGACGCTGGCCGCGGGCGGCAGCCGCGCGAGGGTGCTGATGCTGACCGCGTCCGGCACGGTGGCCGACCGGGTCACGGGACTCGGCCTCGGTGCCGACGACTATCTCTCCAAGCCGTTCGCGTTCGCCGAACTCGTCGCGCGGATACGGGCCCTGGCGCGCCGGGCGCAGCCCGCGCTGCCCCCTGTCCTGGTCCGCGGGGAACTGCGGCTCGACCCGGCGCGCCGGCAGGCGACCCGGGGCGGTTCGGGCCTCGCCCTCAGCCCGAAGGAGTTCGCCGTGCTCGAACTCCTGCTGGCCGCGCGGGGCGCCGTGGTCTCCACCGAGGAACTCCTGGAGCGGGCCTGGGACGAGGCGGCCGACCCCTTCAGCCAGACCGTGAAGGTCACGGTGAGCCGGCTGCGCCGCAAACTGGGGGAGCCGCCGCTGATCGCGACGGTGGACCGGGCGGGATACCGCATCGCATGACGAACGCATCCGCGAGCCCGAACCGGCCGTCCCCGCACGACCCGCAGCCGCGGCCGGCACCGGGCGGCGGTCGGTGGTGGAGCCCCGGGGGTGTCCGGCGGTCGGCTCGCGCCGGGGTTCGGTGGCGGGTGGCGCCGCGCAGTATCCGGTGGCGGCTGACCCTGCTCTACAGCGCCCTGTTCATGGCGGCGGGCGCGGCCCTGCTCGGCTTCACCTACCTCCTGGCATCGCGGTCCGGGCCCTCCAAGGGGGTCGTCTCGTCCGTCGAAGCCGGGCTGCCCGCGGGCCAGGGCCTCACCACCACCATCCCCGATCCGCCGGCGCTCACGACGTACGCCGAAGCCCTGCGCGCCGATCAACTGCACCAACTGCTCGTCGAGGCGGGCGTCGCGCTCGCCGTGATGACCTTCGCCTCCGTGGCCCTGGGCTGGATCATGGCCGGACGTGTGCTCGCCCCGCTGCGCACGATGACGGCCGCCGCCCGGCGGATCTCCGCGGACAACCTCCGCCAGCGGCTGGCCGTGCCGGGACCGGAGGACGAGCTCAAGGCGATGGCGGACACGTTCGACGACGTACTGGGGCGGCTGGAGGGCGCGTTCGAGGCGCAGAAGCAGTTCGTCGCCAACGCGTCGCACGAACTGCGCACGCCTCTCACCCTCCAGCAGACGATCGTGGATGTCGCGCTCGCCGACCCCGGCGCGTCGGTGGAGAGCCTGCGGGCCGCGTGCCTGCGCGTCCGGGCCGCCGGGCAGGAACAGGAGGGTCTCATCGACGCCCTGCTGACCCTCGCCCACAGCCAACGCGGGCTGTGGCGAAGGGAGTTCGTCGACCTCGCCGAGACGGTGCGGGAACTGCTGCCGGACGGCGGGTCCGAGCCCGGCGCGCCGGCCGTACGGGCCGACCTCGGTTCCGCGCCCGTGCTGGGCGATCCCCGGCTGATCGAGCGACTGGTGGTCAACCTCGCGGACAACGCCGTACGGCACAACAACGGCGAGGACGGGGAGAGTTGGGTCCGTCTGTGGACCGGTACGGAGGCGGGGTTCCCGGTGCTGCGGATCGACAACACCGGCCCGGTGATCCCGCGCGACCAGGTGGCCGGACTCTTCCAGCCGTTCCGGCGGCTCGGCACGGAACGGACCCGCGCGCGGCCCCGTACGCGCCCGCACGGGCAGGGCCGCCCCCGCGAGGGACTGGGGCTCGGCCTGTCCATCGTCACGGCCGTCGCCACCGCCCACCGCGGCACGGTCGAGGCGTGGCCGCGTCCCCAGGGCGGCCTGTCGGTACGGGTGACGTTCCCGCCGTGCGCGCCGCCCGCGAACTCCCCGGGCCGGGGGCCGGACCGGGAGCCGGACCGGGAGCCGGACCGGGAGCCGGGCCGGGATCGGCCGGCGGTCACGCGTCCGGAGTTCTCCAAACGCCCGGAAACGGATCGACAGGGTGTCGGGTCGGCGCGCGACTGATCGACGCAGCGTCCATTGTCCGGGGCGAGCCCGGGTCGGCATGCTTCGCGCGTGCCCGTGAATCGGAAGACCTCGCCCCTGTCCCGCCGGTCCCTGCTGCGCGCCCTGGGCGGCGGTGCCGCGCTCGGAGCCCTCGCCGGGTGCGGGGTACCGGCCGCGTACGTGGCACCGGGCGACCGGGCCGGAGCCGACCTCTCCGCCTCGGACAAGCGGCTGACCTGGGCGAACTGGCCGCTGTACATCGACACCGACGACGAGGACACGACCCGGCGGCCGTCGCTGGAGGCCTTCGAGAAGCGCACCGGGATCTCCGTCGACTACATCGAGGAGATCAACGACAATGACGAGTTCTTCGGCAAGATCAGTCCGTCCCTGATGAACCACCAGCGGACCGGGCGCGACCTCATCGTCATCAGCGACTGGATGTGCGCCCGGTTCGTCCGGCTCGGCTGGGTGCAGGAGATGGACCGGTCCCGGCAGCCGAACGTCGCCAAGTACCTGGACCCGCTGCTGCGTTCGCCCGCCTTCGACCCCGGCCGCAAGTCCTCGGTGCCGTGGCAGTCGGGGATCACCGGTATCGCGTACAACCGCCGCAAGCTCGGCCGCGAGATCAAGCACGTGTCCGATCTCTGGGCCGACGACCTCAAGGGCCGGGTCACCCTGCTCTCCGGCCTGGACGAGGCGTTCGCGCTGCTCATGCAGGCCGGCGGCGTCGACATCACGAAGTGGCGCGCCGACGACTTCCACCGGGTGTGCGACCAGGTCGAGAAGCAGGTGCACCGCGGGCAGATCCGCCGCTTCACCGGCAACGACTACATCAAGGACCTCGCGAGCGGGGACGTGCTCGCCTGCCAGGCCTACTCGGGCGATGTGATCCAGCTCCAGGCCGACAACCCCGACATCCGCTTCGTCGTCCCCGAGGAGGGCGCCGAACTGTGGGCCGAGTCGCTGATGATCCCCAACCTGGCCCGGCACAAGGGCAACGCGGAGAAGCTCGTCGACTACTACTACGAGCCGGAGGTCGCCGCCGAGCTGGCCGCCTGGGTCAACTACGTCTGTCCGGTCCCCGCCGCCCAGGACGTCCTCGCCTCCTCCAAGGACAAGGACACCGCGGCCCTCGCCGAGGACCCGCTGATCTTCCCGGACGCGACCATGCGCAAGCGCCTCGCGATCGCCCGCGACATCACCGCCGGCGAACGCACGGAGTTCGCCAAGCGCTGGAACGCGATAGCCGGCCTGTGAACCGGGGGCCGGGCCGGTCAGAGCCCGGCCCGGTTGTACAACTGCCCCGTCTTCCAGGGCGAATCAGGTCTCGGACTCCTGGTTCATCGCGTCAGCACCGGGCGCCCTGGCCGAGGTTGGCGCCGCAACGGGAGCGGCTCGCCCCCCCCGGTCGTGCCCGAATCCCCGTTCCCCGCGGCGCCTTTGCCCGTTCTTTACAACCCCGTCCACCGCCCGCTCGTCTCTCCGCTCGATCCGTAACCGGCCCGCCGTTCCCACCGGCGGGCGGACCGACGAAAGAGAGCGATCCATGCGCCGAACCGTCTTCAGTGCCACGGCACTCGCGTGCACCGCCGTGCTGGTGGGCACGGTGCCCGCGTTCGCCGACGGGGCCTCCCCGAGCCCCTCGACCCGCCCGAGCGTCACCGCCGCCCCGGCCTCCGCGAGCCCCACCACGGCGCCCGCCCCCGCGAGCCCCACGGTGACCCGGGCGCCCTCCGCCGTTCCCAGCGCCATGCCGACGCGGGCACCGGCCTCGCGACAGGTCTCCGTCCGGCCGAACGGAGCGCCCGACACCGGTGTGGCGCCGACCGCGACCTCGTCCTCGGGCCCGGCGGCCGGGCTCGTCGGCGGGAGCGCCGCCGCCGTGTTCGCCGTGGGCGCGGGCGTGTTCGCCGTACGCCGCCGGCGGGCGACCGGGGAATGACGCCCCTCTCCAGGCGCGCGTTCGTCGCCACGGCGGCGGCCGCGCTGCTCGTGGGGTGTGGCGGCCACGCGGCCACTCCCTCCGCGCACCCGCGGCCCGGCGGCACACCCGGGACCGCACGGCCCGGCGGTGCCTCCACGGCCTCGCGGCCCGCGGCGAAGCCGGCGCGCGCGATGGCGCGTTCGGTGCCGGTCGGGCTGCGGATACCGGCCATCGGGGTCGACACCCCGCTGACGCGGCTCGGACTGGCCCCGGACGGCAGCGTGCAGGTGCCGCCGGTCACGGCACACGACCGGGCCGGCTGGTACCGGTACTCGCCGACGCCGGGCCAGAAGGGTCCGTCGGTGATCCTCGGTCATGTGACGGTCGGCTCGTACGGTGACGGCGTCTTCCGTCACCTCGCGCGCCTGCGCCACGGCGACCGGATCGTCGTGCGCCTGGAGAACGGCGGGTCGGCCGGGTTCACCGTCGACGACGTCCGTACCGTCGCCAAGGCAGACTTCCCGTCGGACGCGGTCTACGGCGACGTGGACCGCCCGGAGCTGCGGCTCATCACCTGCGGAGGTCCCCGCTCCGGAAGCGGCTACCGCGACAACGTGATCGTGTTCGCGGCGCTGACGTCCGCGAGCCACTGACCCCCGGCCGGCTGTCCGGGATCCCGGGCCGCGGGACCGTACCCCCCCGGCCCCGGTTCGTCCCCAGCCGGGCCCCGCACCACCCAGGCGTAAGTGGTAGTGGTGCCCCCAGAAGGCGGCGGGCGC
>NZ_JBHYXD010000026.1:15074-75180 GCF_042751995.1 Streptomyces sp. NPDC059371
TGCCAGAGCGTTTCCGGCTTTGCCAAGAATCTCTGTTTTCGCAGCTCAGAGCCGCGTTTTTTTTTGAAAACGGCGCCGGGGGGCCCCCCCCCCCGGGCGGGGGGGCGGGGCCCCGGGCCCGCGGGACCGTACCCCCGCGGCCCGGGATCGTCCGCTGCCGGCACCGTCACGACCATGGAGAATGTTGAAAGGGTCCCGCGAGAAGGCGGCGTCCGAGCTGTTCGCCGCCCTCTACCCGCGCCTCGCCGGCTGGTGCCGCCGTCTCGTCGACGACGACGGGACGGCCCACGAGATCGCCTCGGAGGCGTTCACCCGGCTCTGGTCCCGCTGGACCTCCGTGGCCGAGCCGCGGGGATTCCTCTACGTCACGGCGGCCAACCTCGTCCGGGACCACTGGCGCAAGCTGGAGCGCGAACGCAGGGCCGTGCACCGGGCCACCGCCGAGCTCGCCGTCGGCCCGCCGAACGAGCAGGCCGATCCGTCCGTACGCCTGCTCGTGCAGTCGCTGCCCGAACGGCTGCGCGTCCCGATCCTGCTGCACTACTACGCTGACATGCCGATCCGGGAGGTGGCCGCGCTGACCGGGCGCAAGGAAGGAACGATCAAGGCCGATCTCCACGCGGCCCGCGAAACGCTCCGCGCCCACCTGAGGAGAAGTCTTGATCACACACTCTGACGACGGTCCGGACTTCGGCCCCGACGACCCGCTCGCCGTCATCATGCGGGCCCCTTCCGAGTACCTCTCGCCACCGCCCGGCCGTTACGAGGCGATCCGCCGGGGCGCGGCCCGTCGCCGGCTGCTGCGCGCCGCGGCCGGGGCCGCCGTGGCGTGCGCCCTCGGCGCTCTCGTCGTGCTGCCGCTCCGGTCGGCCGCGCCCGAGGCGCCCGTGTCCCCGGTGGTCCCGCTGGCCCCGCCGCCCGCGAGCAGCCCGTCGGCCGAGCCCACTCCGTCGGTCTCGCCCGGGCCGGTCAGCCCCCGTCCCGGCGCGAGCGGCCCTTCGCGCCGGACACCGGCGCCCAGTACCGTGCCCACGGCCCGGACGACCGCCGTCCCCACGCTCACCCGCACTCCGTCGGCCACGCGGGCGTCCACGCAGGCGTCCTCGCCCGCGACCGCCCGGCCGTCCGCCGCCCGGACCGGGGCCGTTCCCACCCCGTTCAGCGGGGACCAGCGGTAACCGTCCAGGGGCCAGTGGTAGCCGTCCAGGGGGACCAGCGGTAACCGTCCCGGCGGCCGGCGGCAGGGGGATGCCGCCACCCATAAAGCAGTCCTTCAGCGGCCATAAGTCAGCCTTATGAGGTCATAGCCCGGACCCGCCTACTGACTTAGGTTTGCCTCAGTTTAGGCTTCCCGTCGAGTCCCCTGCCCCTGCTCGAAGGGAATCTGATCATGCCTCGCCCTCTGCGGGTAGCCATTGTCGGAGCCGGCCCCGCCGGAATCTACGCCGCCGACGCGCTGCTGAAATCCGCAGTGGCCGCCGAGCCCGGTGTCTCCATCGACCTGTTCGAGCGGATGCCGGCCCCGTTCGGTCTCATCCGTTACGGCGTCGCCCCCGATCACCCCCGGATCAAGGGCATCATCACCGCCCTGCACCAGGTGCTCGACAAGCCGCAGATCCGCCTCTTCGGCAACGTCGACTACCCGCGCGACATCAACCTCGACGATCTGCGCGCCTTCTACGACGCGGTGATCTTCTCCACCGGCGCGACGGCCGACCGTGCCCTCGACATTCCCGGCGTCGACCTCGACGGCTCGTACGGCGCGGCGGACTTCGTCTCCTGGTACGACGGTCACCCGGACGTCCCGCGCACCTGGCCGCTGGAGGCCGAGAAGGTCGCCGTCCTCGGCGTCGGCAACGTCGCGCTGGACGTGGCCCGCGTCCTGGCCAAGACCGCGGACGAACTGCTGCCCACCGAGATCCCGCCGAACGTGTACGACGGGCTCAAGGCCAACAAGGCCCTCGAGGTCCACGTCTTCGGCCGCCGCGGCCCGGCGCAGGCGAAGTTCAGCCCGATGGAGCTGCGCGAGCTGGACCACTCGCCGAACATCGAGGTCGTCGTCGACCCCGAGGACATCGACTACGACGAGGGCTCGATCGCCACCCGGCGCGGCAACAAGCAGGCCGACATGGTCGCCAAGACCCTGGAGAACTGGGCGATCCGCGACACCGGCGACCGCCCGCACAAGCTGTTCCTGCACTTCTTCGAGTCGCCGACCGAGATCCTCGGCGAGAACGGCGAGGTCGTGGGCCTGCGCACCGAGCGCACCGCCCTCGACGGCACCGGGAACGTCAAGGGCACCGGCGAGTTCAAGGACTGGGACGTCAGCGCGGTCTACCGTGCCGTGGGCTACCTCTCCGACAGCCTGCCCAAGCTGCCCTGGGACGTCGAGTCGGGCACGGTGCCGGACGCGGCCGGCCGCGTGCTGGAGGACTCGGGCGAGCACCTGGGGTCCACGTACGTCACCGGCTGGATCCGGCGCGGTCCCATCGGTCTCATCGGTCACACGAAGGGCGACGCCAACGAGACGGTCGCGAGCCTGCTCGACGACCACGCGAACGGCCGTCTGCTCACGCCCGCTTCGCCCGAGCCGGAGGCCGTCGACGCCTTCCTCGGTGAGCGGGACGTCCGTTTCACCACGTGGGAGGGCTGGTACCGGCTCGACGCCGCCGAGAAGGCGCTGGGCGAGCCGCAGGGCCGCGAGCGCGTGAAGCTCGTCGAGCGCGAGGACATGCTGCGGGAGAGCGGCGCCTGAGCCGCCGGTGCTCCGGACGGGGGCAGTTTTGAACACGTTCAAGTCGGGGCGTACGCTCCCGGTATGAGCGACAGAGCCGCCCTGCTCCGGGGCATTCGCGTTTGGCTTGCCTTTTTCGTCGTCAGTCTGGTGCTCAGCGGCGCCACGGCCTTCCCGCTGGTGCACGAACTGCACTGGACCGAGGACCTGTTCCGGGCCCTGTCCGTGCCGGAACACCTGCCCGTCCTGATGGACTGGATCGAACGCGTGAGCCGCGGCCTCGACACCGCCGACGCCCAATACCCCTTCCTGCTCTACGGAACGGACTGGCTGGCGTTCGCGCATCTCGTCATCGCGGTCGCGTTCTACGGTCCGTACCGCGATCCGGTCCGCAACATCTGGGTCGTCGAGTTCGGGATGATCGCCTGCGCCGGCATCGTCCCGCTGGCCCTGATCTGCGGACCGATCCGTGGAATTCCCTTCTGGTGGACGGTCGTCGACATGTCCTTCGGGATCTTCGGGGTGATCCCGCTGTACCTCGTACGGAAGAAGATCAAGCGCCTGGAAGCGCTCGGCGCCGGACCGAAAGCCGGACCGGTTGCCGTGCCGGCGCCCGCCGGCTGACCGTCGGCTCAGTCCCTGCGCAGGGCGGTCAGCGCGTCGATCCGGTTGGTCGTGATCGAGTCGACCCCCGCGTCGAGCAGGCGGCGCATGGAGCGGCGGGTGTCCGGCGTCCATACGGACAGCAGGTGCCCGTCGCGGTGGACACGCGCCGCGAGATCGCGACTCACCAGCGGGAAGCGGTAGTTGAGCCAGCGCGGGCGTACGACGTCGAGCAGGCCCGGGCGCGGCGGGGCCAGGGTCGTCCAGGTCAGCGCGATCTCCGCGGACGCGTCGGCCGCCCGCACCGCGAGCATGGCGGGGGCCGAGGCGCAGTAGTACACCCGCTCCCCGGCCCCGCACGCCCGCACCACGTCCACGATCTCGCGCGCGACCCGCACGTCCACCGCTCCCGGCAGATCGACCATGACCCTGCTGTCGCCGGTCGCCCCGAGGGCCTCCGCCAGCGTCGGCACACCGCCCGCCGTGAGTCCGCGTACCTCGTCGCCGGAGAGCGAGCCCAGCGGCCGGTCGTGTCCCCACAGCCGCTTGAGCGTCGCGTCGTGCAGCAGGACGGGTACACGGTCGCGCGTCAGGCGTACGTCGATCTCGACGGCGTCCGCGCCCTGGTGGAGCGCGGAACGCAGTGAGTCGATCGTGTTCTCACGGACGCGGTAGGGGTCGCCGCGGTGGGCGACTGCGGTCACGGTGCGCATGGGGTCATTGTGACCGGGTCAGAGCGCGAGCCAGGTCGCGGCGTACGTGTCGATCTCCGCGGCGAGTCCGGCCTTCTCCGTCGCGCCGAGGAACGACGCGTGCACCGCGTTCTTGGCGAGCTCCGCGATGCCCGGCTCGTCGAGACCGAGGAGGCGGGCGGTGACCGCGTACTCGGTGTTGAGGTCGGTGCCGAACATCGGCGGGTCGTCGGAGTTGACGGTGACCGTCACCCCGGCCGCCACGAACTCCTTGACGGGGTGTTCGTCGAGGGTACGGACGGCACGGGTGGCGATGTTCGAGGTCGGGCAGACCTCCAGCGCGATGCCGTGCTCGGCGAGATGGGCGAGCAGCCGCGGGTCCCGGGCGGAACTCGTGCCGTGGCCGATGCGCTCGGCGCCGAGGACGTTCAGCGCGTCCCAGACCGTCTCCGGGCCCGTCGTCTCACCGGCGTGCGGCACCGACCGCAGTCCGGCCGCGCGGGCACGGTCGAAGTAGGGCTTGAACTGGGGCCTGGGCACGCCGATCTCGGGGCCGCCGAGCCCGAAGGAGACGAGCCCCTCCGGCCGCAGCCGGTCGTCGGTCGCGAGCCGTACGGTCTCCTCGGCGGCCTCCAGACCGGCCTCGCCCGGGATGTCGAAGCACCAGCGCAGCACGACACCGAGATCGGCCTCGGCGGCCTTGCGGGCGTCCTCGATCGCGTCCATGAAGGCGCGTTCGTCGATTCCGCGCCGGGTGGACGACCACGGAGTGATCGTCAGTTCGGCGTAGCGCACCTGCTGACGGGCCATGTCGCGGGCGACCTCGTACGTCAGCAGCCGCACGTCCTCGGGGGTGCGGATGAGGTCGACGACGGACAGGTACACCTCGATGAAGTGCGCGAAGTCCGTGAACGTGAAGTAGTCCGCCAGCGCTTCGGGGTCGGTGGGCACCCGGGAGTCGGGGTGGCGGGCGGCGAGCTCGGACACGATGCGCGGGGAGGCGGAGCCGACGTGGTGGACGTGCAGTTCGGCCTTGGGCAGCCCGGCGATGAAGGTGCGCAGGTCGCGGGCGTCGTCGCGTGCGGTGATGTGCTCGGTCAACGGGTTCCTCCCCGGAACGGCGTCCCTGGGCCGTTTCGGTCCGGACGCGGGTGATCGGCTGATCGACGGTTCGGGATCATCGTAGGCGGCCACCGCCGTCCGGGCCCGGTGCACCCCGCGCGGGGCGAGCGGGCCGTCGTACGACGGGGATCCGCCGCCCGTGGCCCGGGCCGTAGCATGACGGAACGTACGAGAGAGGGGACTCGCCCATGTCCGACGACGCCCAGAGGCCGACAGCGCCACGCGACGCGGGTGCGTGGGCTCCACCGGGCGGGGCGGCCCCGGTGCCCGCGCGGGACGGGTCCCCCGAGGGGCGTGGACCGTCCGGTGCGGGAACCGTGCCGGGTTCGGGTCCCGCCGAGGACGCGGCACCCGAGGCGGATCGCGCGTCGGCCGGTCCGGATCGCGCGATACCCACGGCCGGTCGGGACCACGCGGTGTCCGCGGCCGGCCCCGATCCCATGACACCCGGCCCCGGTCGAGCGGCACCTCCGGCGGACGGCGGCAGGGACGGCGGACCGGACAGCGGTCCGGGCGGTGGCTCGGGCGGCGGACCTGTCTTCGGGGCCGAGGAGGCCACGACGTGGGTGGACAGGGCGTTCGACGACGGAGCGGGGCACGCGGCACCCTCGTGGGGCGGGGCCTTCGGCTCGGCGCCCGCGGGCTCGGTGCCCGCGCAGGGCACCGGCCCCTTCGCCGCCCCCGGACCCGACGCCCGGGTCTCCCTCGGGAAGCCCGGCCCCGCGCCGCGATCCGAGCTCGACCCCTGGGCCCCGCCCGAGGAGATCTCCTCGCCCGGCAGAACCGTACGGGGGAGCAGCGCGCCCCCTCCGGCGTACGGGCTTCCGACGATCACCTCGCTGCCCGGGGCTCCGGCCCCGCCCGGACCCGGGCACCCCGGCGGTCCCTGGGACAACCCCTTCGCGCCGCCGGCGGCCCGCACCCCCTACCCGCAGCCCTTTCCCGGCGAGCCCGTCCCGCCGCCGCCGATCGCCCCCGGCGGTCCCGGTCTCCCGTACGGCTACGGCTACCCGCAGTACCCCGGCTTTCCCGCGGGTGCCGCCCACCCGGGCGCGCCCGGATACGGCTGGCCCCTGAGCCGGCCCATGCCGAGCAACGGGCTCGGAACCGCCGGGCTCGTGCTGGGCATCATCGCGGCGGTCCTCTTCATCGTGTGGCCGCTGGCGATCGTGCTGGGCGTCCTCGCCGTGATCTTCGGACTGGTCGGCGGGGCCAAGGCACGTCGCGGCGAGGCCACGAACGCCGGGCAGGCGCTGGCCGGGGTCATCTGCGGAGCCGTCGGGCTGGTCCTCGCCGTCGCCGTGTTCGTCCTCGTCATCGTCTACGCCCCGGACGACGGCGGCGGTGACACGGGCGGCGACGGCTTCTCCACCTCCCTGGTGACGCAACAGGGGCGGTGACCCGGGTCCGCGGCCACCGCCCCCGTGGACCGCTGCGGCGGCGGTGTCAGCCGGCAGTCGGGGGCTTCTCCTGCTCGGTCCTGCCCTCGGGGCCCTCCGTCCTCCCCTCGGGGCCCTCCGCCGTGCCTCCCCGGCCTCCGGGGTGGCGCAGGGCGCAGAAGAAGCCGACGGCGAGCGCGATGGCCATGCCGTAGAAGACGTACTGATTGGCCTCGGCGAAGTCCATCCGCACGTCCGACATCACCTCGCGCATGGTCGAAGCGGCCACGCCCGTGCCCGTCGGCCGGCGTGCGTCGGCGTTGCCCGTGACGGCCTGGGCGATGTCGTCGGCGACGTCGTGGGCCCTGGCCGACGACAGGCCGTGGGACGTGAGCGTCGAGACGACGTTGTCCGTCATCCTGTGCGTCAGGACGGTCCCGAAGACGGCCAGCCCGACACTGGCCGCGTAGTTGCGGACGGTCTGGGTGATGCCGGTGACCTCGCCGTAGGAGGCTCCGATGGACCGGTTCACGGCGTCGGTGGACGCGGGCGCCAGGATGAAGCCGATCCCGGCTCCCGCGAGGGCGACGTACGGCCACTGGTCGTGCATGGACAGGTCGGTCAGCTTGCCGGCCCAGAGGTAGAACCCGACCGCGCCCACGACGGTGCCGATCTTCAGGGCCGGCCGGGCGCCCTGCCGGTCGAGCATGCGGCCGCCCCACTGGGAGGCGATCGCGAAGCCCACGAAGAAGTACAGGAGATAGAGCGCCGCCTGGTTGGGGGAGGCGCTGAGCGAGACCTGCGCGTACACCGAGGCGAAGAAGAAGACCGGGACGAAGGCCAGCATGGCGAAGAAGAGCACCAGGGAGTCCACGGTGAACGCCTTGTCCCGGAAGACCGCCAGGTTGACCAGCGGATGGCGCCGGTCGCGTTCGTAGCGGCAGAAGAAGACCAGGACGAGGAGGCCGCCCGCGATGCAGGCCCAGGTCGCCACGCTGCCCCAGCCCCAGTACGCGGCCTGCTGGAAGCCGAGCACGCTCACTCCCATGCCCGCCGCGATGAGCACGGCCCCGACGACGTCCAGCGACTCGTCGCGCCGCCGGTCGGGGATGTGCGCCAGCACGGTCAGGACGAGGGCCACCACGGCGACGGGCACGTTGACCCAGAAGATCGCCCGCCAGGTCCATGCCGTGAGCCAGCCGCCGAGCAGCGGGCCGATGGCCGTCAGCGCTCCCGACAGTCCGAAGAACAGCGCCAGCGCCCGGCCGCGCCGCTCCACCGGGAACACGGCCACGACCACGGCGAGTGCCGCGGGGAACAGGAGAGCGGCTCCCAGGCCCTGGGTCGCCCTGAAGATGATCAGCCAGGTCTGGGCGAAGTCTCCCTTGGGCACACAGCCGCACAGCACCGAGGAGACGACGAACACGAGGGTGCCGACGACCACGACCCGGCGGGGCCCGAGCAGGTCGGCCAGCCGTCCGCCGAGGGCGAAGAAGGCGGCCAGCGACAGCAGGTAGGCGTTCACCACCCACTGCATGCCGGACGTCGAGAGCCCCAGCTCGCGGACGATGTCCGGCGCGGCGATGGAGACGATCGTCTGGTCGATGAACGTCATCGCCACCGCGAAGAGCATCGCCGCCAGCGCCAGAGACTGGCGGGGCGCGCGGGGCGCGGTGGAGGGGGTGTGGTTCTGCTCTGCGTACATGCCCGTCACACGGACAGTTTTGGCCGGTCGGGACGTTGCCGCATCCGGGGACCGCCCCCTCCGGGGCCTCGCCCCGGCATCCGCGGACCGCCCCCGCTCCTGGGGGCTCGCCCCCGGCGCGGTTTCTAGGAGCTCGCCTCCGTGGGCGCGTCCGCCGCGCGCAGTCGCTCGCGTGCCTCCATCAGGGCGAAGCCCAGCAGGTTCTCGCCCTGCCAGCGGCGGGGGTCGAAGGCGCCGTCGTCGTTCGCGGCGAGCCCGATGCCCCAGACCCGGTCCATGGGGCTCGCCTCGACCAGCACCCTCCCGCCCGTGCCCAGCAGGAACGCCCGCAGACCGGGGTCGGCGGAGAACTTGTGGACGCTGCCCTCGACGACGATCCGGAACCGCTCGCGCCGCCAGACGGCCTCGTCGAAGCCGCGCACCAGCCGCCCGGCCTTCTTGGCCAGCGCGGGGTTCGCGGCGCCGACCGCCTGCCGCTCGGCCTCGGCGTCGCGGAAGAGGCGCGCCTTGGACGCCATCATCCAGTGCTCGGCCGTCGCGTATTCGACCCCTTCGGCCACGAAGGGTGACGGCCACCACTGGCTGAGACAGCTCGGTCCCACCCGGCCGTCCGGCCCCGGGCGGTGCCCCCAGAAGTGCAGGTACTTCACCGGCGTCCCCGACGCGACGGCACTGATCAGTGCGTCCCGTGTATCGATCTTCCCCATGCATGCCACTTTGGCACGCACCACTGACACACCGTCCCGCCTTTTCCGGGAGGACTCGACACCTGGTCAAAGGATTCCGTCGCGTAACCAAAAGGCAACAACGGAATCACTTGTTGGAGTCCCTTTGCTCTGCCAGGATCGGCACTCAAATCGAGCTGGAGCTACGCCGACCCCCGTTTCGACGGGGAGGACGGCGGAGGAGAGCGACATGCACAATCCGGGCCATCGCTTCCAGGCGCAGGACCGCCTCGCGGACGGCGCGCAGTACATCGGAGGCCGTCTCACCCAGGGCACCTCCGGTCGCATGCACGCGGTCGTGGACCCCGCCACCGGCGAGGAGGTGTACACGTACGAGCTGGCGAGCACCGCCGACGTGGACGCGGCGGTGGCGGCCGCCCGCGCGGCCTTCCCCGGCTGGGCGGCCACCACCCCCGGGGAGCGGTCCGACGCGCTGCACCGGTTCGCCGCCGTGCTCGCCGAGCGGGCGGAGGAGTTCGCCCAGGCCGAGTCGCTGCAGTGCGGAAAGCCCCTCAAGCTGACCCGCGAGTTCGACGTCCCGGGAACCATCGACAACACCGCGTTCTTCGCGGGCGCGGCCCGGCATCTGCAGGGCCAGTCGGCCGGTGAGTACTCCGGCGACCACACCTCGTACGTACGCCGCGAGCCCATCGGGGTCGTCGGTTCCATCGCGCCCTGGAACTACCCGCTCCAGATGGCCGCCTGGAAGATCCTCCCGGCGATCGCGGCCGGCAACACGATCGTGCTGAAGCCCGCCGAGCTGACCCCGCTGACCTCCCTGCTCTTCGCCGAGGCGGCCACCCACGCGGGCATCCCGGACGGTGTCGTCAACGTCGTCACGGGTCTGGGCAAGGAGGCCGGTGAACACCTCGTCGGCCACCCCGACGTCGTCATGACGTCCTTCACCGGGTCGACCGCCGTCGGCAAGCGCGTCGCCGAGATCGCCACCGCGACCGTCAAACGCCTCCACCTGGAACTCGGCGGCAAGGCCCCCTTCCTCGTCTTCGACGACGCGGATCTGGAGGCCGCCGTGCACGGCGCGGTCGCCGGGTCGCTCATCAACACCGGCCAGGACTGCACGGCCGCCACGCGCGCGTACGTGCAACGGCCGCTCTACGACGCGTTCGTCGAGCGCACCGCCGCCCTGATGGCGACCGTCCGCGTGGGCGACCCGTTCGCGCCCGGCACCGACCTCGGCCCGCTGATCTCGCACACCCAGCGCGACCGCGTCGCCGGATTCGTCGACCGGGCCCGCGGCTACGCGCGCGTGGTCACCGGCGGCGAGGCTCCCCAGGGAGAACTCAAGAGCGGCGCCTACTACGCGCCCACGCTCGTCGCCGACGCCGCGCAGGACAGTGAGATCGTCCAGGCCGAGATCTTCGGCCCGGTGCTCGTGGTGCTGCCCTTCGACACCGACGACGAGGGCATCGCGCTGGCCAACGACACCCCGTACGGACTGGCCGCCTCCGCCTGGAGCCGTGACGTCTACCGGGCCAACCGCGCGACCCGCGAGATCAAGGCCGGCTGCGTGTGGGTCAACGACCACATCCCGATCATCAGCGAGATGCCGCACGGCGGTTACAAGGCATCCGGCTTCGGCAAGGACATGTCCGCCTACTCCTTCGAGGAGTACACACAGGTCAAGCACGTCATGTTCGACAACACCGCGGTCGCCAGGAAGGACTGGCACCGCACGGTCTTCGGGGACCGGCCGTAGCCCGTTCACCGGCTACGGCCCTGTGGCAGACCAGGCCGCGACCACGGCCGCGACCCTTTCGAAAGGGCATCAGAGCATGGAGCAGTACGAGCCCGAACGCCTGTCCCCGGTGCAACTGGCCGCCATGCGGCGCAGCTTCCGGAACGGCAGGGCGTCCCTCACCCGTCGTTCACTGCTGCGCGCCTCGGCGGGCGGCGCGCTGGCCGTCGGCGGACTCGGGGCGCTGAGCGCCTGCGGGATCCCCGCGGCGGGCAGGACCCAGGGCGGCACGTCCGCCCAGGACCACTCGGCCACGGAGAAGACCCTCAACTTCTCCAACTGGACCGAGTACATCGACCTCGACGACAGCGGCAAGCACCACCCGACGCTGGAGGCCTTCCACAAGCGGACGGGTATCTCGGTGAAGTACACCGAGGACATCAACGACAACAACGAGTTCTTCGCCAAGATCAAGCCGCAGCTCGCCGCCGGCCAGCCCACCGGCCGTGACCTGATCGTCCTCACCGACTGGCTGGCCGCGCGCGTGATCCGCCTGGGCTGGGTGCAGAAACTCGACCCGTCCAACCTGCCGCACGCCTACACCAACCTGTCGCCGCAGTTCCGCAACCCGGACTGGGACCCGGGACGCGCCTACTCGTACCCGTGGCAGGGCATCCCCACCATCGTCGCCTTCAACAAGAAGGCGCTCGACGGGATCGAGGTGAAGTCGGTCTCCGACCTCCTCGACAACCCGAAGCTCAAGGGCCGCGTCTCGTTCCTGTCCGAGATGCGCGACACCATGGGCATGACCCTGCTCGACATGGGCAAGGACCCGTCGAAATTCACCGACGACGACTTCGACGCGGCGATCGCCCGGCTCCAGAAGGCCGTCGACAAGGGCCAGATCCGCCGCTTCACGGGCAACGACTACACGTCCGACCTGACCAAGGGCGACATCGCGGCCTGTGTCGCCTGGGCCGGCGACATCGTCCAGCTCAAGAACGACAGCCCGGACGTCGACTTCGTCATCCCCGACAGCGGCTACATGACGTCGACCGACAACCTGCTGGTTCCCAACAAGGCGCGTCACAAGACGAACGCCGAGCGGCTGATCGACTTCTACTACGAGCCTCAGCAGGCCGCCGAGCTCGCCGCGTACATCAACTACGCGACGCCGGTCGAAAGCGTGAAGCCCTACCTTGCCAAGATCGACCAGGACGCGGCGAACAACCCGCTGATCGTCCCCGACAAGGCCATGCAGGCCAGGTCACACTCCTTCCGCGCGCTGAGCCAGAAGGAAGAGACCGCCTACGAAGAGAAGTTCGCGAAGCTCACAGGGGCGTGACGATCATGACGACACAGAACAGCGGCGACGTCCGCCTCACCGGGATCAGCAAGACCTACGACAACGGCTTCACCGCCGTGCAACCGCTCGACCTGACCGTGCCACAGGGTTCCTTCTTCGCCCTGCTCGGCGCCTCGGGCTGCGGCAAGACCACCACCCTGCGCATGATCGCCGGTCTGGAGGAACCTTCCTCCGGCACCGTGCACCTTGGCGACCAGGAGGTGACGAACCTGCCGCCGTACAAGCGGCCGGTGAACACCGTCTTCCAGTCGTACGCGCTCTTCCCGCACCTGGACATCTTCGAGAACGTCGCCTTCGGCCTGCGCCGGCGCGGGATCAGGAGCGTCAAGAAGCAGGTCGAGGAGATGCTCGACCTCGTCCAGCTCGGCGAGCAGGCGCGCAAGAAACCCCACCAGCTCTCCGGTGGCCAGCAGCAGCGTGTCGCGGTCGCCCGCGCACTGATCAACCACCCCAAGGTGCTGCTCCTGGACGAGCCGCTCGGCGCCCTCGACCTCAAGCTGCGCCGCCAGATGCAGCTCGAACTCAAGCGGATCCAGACCGAGGTCGGCATCACCTTCGTCCACGTCACGCACGACCAGGAGGAGGCCATGACCATGGCCGACACGGTCGCCGTGATGAACGCGGGCCGTGTCGAACAGCTCGGCTCGCCCGCCGACCTGTACGAGAACCCGCGGACCACGTTCGTCGCCAACTTCCTCGGCACCTCGAACCTCATCGAGGCCGAGGTCGACTCCCGGAGCGGCGGCGACATCGTGCTCAAGGCGGGCGGCGGCAAGCTGGTGCTCCCCGAGGCGCGATGTTCGGCCCCCGCCACGACCGGCGGCAAGGTCCTGGTCGGCGTCCGCCCGGAGAAGATCTCCCTCACGCACGCCGACGACGCCGGCGAGATACCCGTCGGCCGCAACCGGATCACCGGCAAGATCGCCGACTCCAGCTTCATCGGCGTCTCCACGCAGTACGTCATCGACAGCGCCGTGTGCCCCGAGTTCGAGGTCTACGCCCAGAACATCGACCGGGACCCCCGGCTGGTCCCCGGCGCGGACGTCGTCCTGCACTGGAGCCCGGCGCACACCTTCGGCCTCGACAGCGCGCAAGACATCGACGCGGGTGTCGACACGGCCGAGGAGGAGGCCGCCTGATGGCCACCGTCACCGAGGCCGAAGCGCCACCCCTCGTGCCGCGGCCCGAGCCGAAGCCGCCGAAGAAGCGGGGCCGCCTCGTCCCGTACTGGCTGCTGCTGCCCGGACTCCTGTGGCTCGTCGTCTTCTTCGCGCTGCCGATGATCTACCAGGCCTCCACGTCCGTGCAGACGGGCTCCCTGGAGGAGGGCTACAAGGTCACCTGGCACTTCGCGACCTACTGGGACTCGCTCGCCGAGTACTGGCCGCAGTTCCTGCGCTCGGTCTCCTACGCGGCCGCCGCCACCGTCCTGTGCCTGCTGCTCGGCTACCCGCTGGCGTACCTGATCGCCTTCCGCGCGGGCCGCTGGCGCAACCTGATCATGATCCTGGTGATCGCGCCCTTCTTCACCAGCTTCCTGATCCGCACCCTGGCCTGGAAGACGATCCTCGCCGACAGCGGCCCGGTCGTCGGCGCGCTCAACACCCTGCACGTACTCGACGTCACCGACTGGCTCGGCTGGACCGCGGGCGACCGCGTCCTCGCGACACCACTGGCCGTGGTCTGCGGTCTGACGTACAACTTCCTGCCGTTCATGATCCTGCCGCTCTACACCTCGCTGGAGCGCATCGACGGCCGGCTGCACGAGGCCGCGGGCGACCTGTACGCCAGGCCCTGGACGACCTTCCGCAAGGTCACCTTCCCGCTGTCGATGCCGGGCGTGGTCTCCGGAACACTGCTCACCTTCATCCCGGCGGCCGGCGACTACGTCAACGCCGAACTCCTCGGCTCGACCGACACCCGCATGATCGGCAACGTCATCCAGACCCAGTTCCTGAGGATCCTGGACTATCCGACGGCCGCCGCGCTCTCCTTCATTCTCATGGCCGCGATTCTCCTCATGGTCACGGTCTACATCCGCCGGTCGGGGACGGAGGACCTGGTCTAAATGCCCTTCGTCAACTGGTTCAAGCGCCATCTCGTCGTCATCGGGGGACTGCTCACGCTGTCCTATCTACTGCTGCCCAACGTCGTCGTCACCGTGTTCTCCTTCAACAAACCGAAGGGGCGCTTCAATTACGAGTGGCAGCAGTTCTCCACGGACGCCTGGAAGGACCCGTGCGGCGTCGCCGACATGTGCGGCTCGCTCGGACTCAGCCTCCAGATCGCCGTCTGGGCGACGATCGGGGCCACCGTCCTCGGCACGATGATCGCCTTCGCGCTCGTCCGCTACCGCTTCCGCGCACGCGGCGCCGTGAACTCGCTGATCTTCCTGCCGATGGCGATGCCCGAGGTCGTCATGGCCGCCTCGCTGCTCACCCTGTTCCTCAACATGGGCGCCCAGCTCGGCTTCTGGACGATCCTGATCGCCCACATCATGTTCTGCCTCAGCTTCGTCGTGACAGCCGTCAAGGCCCGTGTCATGTCGATGGACCCGAGGCTGGAACAGGCCGCCCAGGACCTCTACGCCGGCCCGGCGCAGACGTTCCTGCGGGTCACCCTGCCCATCGCGGCCCCCGGAATCGCCGCGGGCGCGCTGCTCGCCTTCGCGCTCTCCTTCGACGATTTCATCATCACCAATTTCAACGCGGGCTCGACCGTCACGTTCCCCATGTTCGTCTGGGGTTCGGCACAGCGCGGAACACCCGTTCAGATCAATGTCATCGGCACGGCCATGTTCCTCGTCGCCGTACTGTTCGTCCTGTCCGGAATGATCATCGGAAATCGCCGGAACAGGCAGAAGGCATAACGCCTGTCACCTTTGTAGGGAGTTGAAATCATGGCCCCGAGCGCCATGACCCGTGGTAATCAGTGGACGAAATCCCTTTCCGACGTCCAGCCGGTCTCGTACTGGCTGGACGACCCCGGCAAACCCCACCCCGAGCCCGCGCTCACCGGCGCCGAGACCTGCGACCTGCTCGTCGTCGGCGGCGGCTACAGCGGACTGTGGACCGCGCTGATCGCCAAGGAGCGCGACCCCGGGCGGGATGTCGTCCTGGTGGAGGGGCGCGAGGTGGGCTGGGCCGCCTCGGGCCGCAACGGCGGCTTCTGCGCCGCCTCCCTCACCCACGGTCTGTCCAACGGGCTCACCCGCTGGCCGGACGAGATCGGGAAGCTGGAGGAGCTGGGCGCCCGCAACCTCGACGAGATCGAGGCGGCCGTCGCCCGCTACTCCCTCGACTGCGACTTCGAGCGCAGCGGCGAGATCGACGTCGCCACCGAGCCGCACCAGGCGGCCGAACTGCGAGAATGGCACCAGGAGCTGGAGCGGCGGGGTCTGGCCGACGGCGTCGAGTTCCTCGACACGGCGGCGGTACGGGAACAGGTCGACTCCCCGACCTTCCTGGCCGGACTGCACGACCGCCGCGGGGTCGCCATGCTCCACCCGGCCAAGCTGGCCTGGGGCCTCAAGCGCGCGTGCGTGGAGCTCGGCGTGCGGGTGTACGAGCACACGCCCGCCGTCGCCCTGAAGCCGTCCGGCGCCGGCATGGCCGTCCGCACGCCGTACGGCTCCGTCCGCGCCCGCCGGGTGGCCCTCGGGACCAACATCTTCCCGAACCTGGTCAAGCGCGTCCGCCCGTACACCGTCCCGGTCTACGACTACGCGCTGATGACCGAACCGCTCACGGCCGACCAGCTCACCTCCATCGGCTGGAAGAACCGCCAGGGGCTCGGCGACTCGGCCAACCAGTTCCACTACTTCCGGCTCTCGGCCGACAACCGCATCCTGTGGGGCGGGTACGACGCGATCTACCCGTACGGCGGCCGGGTGCGCGCCGAGTACGACGACCGTCCCGAGACGTACGCCAAGCTCGCCGAGCACTTCTTCACCTGCTTCCCGCAGTTGGAGGGCGTCCGCTTCTCCCACGCCTGGGGCGGCGCGATCGACACCTGCTCCCGGTTCTCGGCGTTCTTCGGCAGCGCGCACCAGGGCAGGGTCGCCTACGCGGCCGGCTACACGGGCCTCGGGGTGGGCGCCACCCGGTTCGGCGCCGACGTGATGCTCGACCTGCTGGCCGGCGAGCGCACCGAACGCACCGAGCTGGAGATGGTCCGCAGGAAGCCGCTGCCGTTCCCGCCCGAGCCGTTCGCCTGGACCGGCATCGCGCTCACCAAATGGTCGCTGGCCCGCGCGGACACGCACGGCGGCCGGCGCAACCTGTGGCTGAAGACGATGGACAGACTGGGCCTCGGCTTCGACAGCTAGGCCGGACACGCCCTGGGGGCACGCGCACCCGGACGTGATCCGGCGTCGGCGCGGTGAACTGAATTCTTTTCAATTCGTCGCCCGAACCCGCGTAATGAACCGCCCGGACCTCCCTCTCCTCTGTGACGCGACCCGCGTCGACACGAGAGGGAGGTTCCGTCATGACAGGGCCCAAGGCGGCGGTCGAGTGGCTGGCATCCGTGGCACCGGACCCCGAGGCCTGCCGCTGGGAATGGGAGCGCAGCCCCCGCGGGGTCGCGCTGCTGCCGGCGGGAAAGGCCTGGGACGTCCTGATCCTGCCGGCCGAGCTCGGCTATCCGACCCTCGACGTCCTGACCCGGGTGCTCGACCAGCCCGGACCGGTGCTCGTCGACTTCGGCGACGCCCGGATGGGCTTCTTCGTGCCCGCGGGCACCGCCGCCAGGTGGCTGGGCACGGGCGTGCGCACGGCGGGCCCCGGTACCTGGATCGTGGTGCCCTACCCGGGACGGTCGACGGCCGGGGTCCGCTGGCTGGTCGCGCCGGACGGCTCGGGCACGCTCACGGATCCGGCGCTGCTCGAACTGGCCATGCACGAGGCCGCGGCGGGCCTCGCCGGGGACGGGGACCGGCGCCGGTGAGGGCGAACGGCGACTGTGCCGGGGAGTGGCGCCGGTGGGGGAGACCGGCGACGGTGGCGGGGAGCGGCGGTGGGTGAGGGGAGCCTGCGCCGGTGAGGGGGAGTCCGGGGCGGCCGTGCGAACTCCGTTGCCTGTCAGGGGTCTTGACAACCGAATTGGTCTGGACCAAGTTGGGCGCGCGCTCCATCCTCCAACTCCCCCATGCCCGGAGGCACTCATGGCCCCCACCAGACACGACAGACCCCTCGCACACCGTCGCCGAAGGCTGCTCGCCGCCTGCGCGGCCACCGTCCTGGCCGTGCCCGGCCTGGTGGCGCTCTCCACCGCCGCCCGGGCGGCCGACGTCAATGTGGCCAAGAACGGCGGCTTCGAGTCGGGCCTGGGCAACTGGACCTGCACGGCGTCCACGATCGTCAGCTCGCCCGTGCACAGCGGCAGTTCGGCGATGACGGCGACCCCGGCCGGCAGTGACTACGCGCAGTGCTCGCAGACCGTGACCGTGAAGCCCGACGCGCAGTACACCCTCTCCGGCTACGTCCGTGGCAGCTACGTCTACCTCGGCGCGACCGGCACCGGCACCACCGACGTCAGCACCTGGACCCCGTCCGCCGCCGACTGGCAGCAGCTCGGCACCACCTTCCGCACCGGCGCGTCCACCACACACGTCACGATCTACACGCACGGCTGGTACGGCACCGGCTCCTACTGGGCCGACGACCTCTCGCTGACCGGCCCCGGCGTCGACGCGGGACAGCCGCCGGCCGCGCCGACCGGGCTGACGGCCGGTCCGGTCACGTCCTCGTCGGTCGGCCTGTCCTGGACGGCGGTGTCCGGCGCGACCGGCTACTCCGTCTACCGCGACGGGGCGAAGGTCCAGAGCGTCACGGGGACCTCGGCCACGGTGAGCGGGCTCACGGCCTCCACCGCGTACTCCTTCCAGGTCGCCGCGACCAATGACGCGGGCGAGTCCGCGAAGTCGGCGACCGTCACCGCGACCACCTCCGCGGGCTCGGGCGGAGGCGGCGGAGGCTCCTCCGACCTGCCCGCGCACGCGCTCGTCGGCTACCTCCACGCGAGCTTCGCCAACGGCGCCGGCTACACGCGCATGGCCGACGTGCCCGCGAGCTGGGACGTGATCGACCTGGCCTTCGGCGAGCCGACCTCGGTCACCTCGGGCGACATCCGCTTCAACCGCTGCCCGGTCAGCGAGTGCCCCACCGTCGAGAGCGACGCGGACTTCAAGGCCGCGATCAAGGCCAAGCAGGCGGCCGGCAAGAAGGTGCTGATCTCGATCGGCGGCCAGAACGGACAGGTCCAGCTCACCACCGCGGCCGCCCGCGACACCTTCGTCTCCTCGGTCTCGAAGATCATCGACACCTATGGCCTGGACGGCCTGGACATCGACTTCGAGGGCCACTCGCTCTCCCTCGACGCGAGCGACACGAACTTCAGGAGCCCGACCACCCCGGTGATCGTCAACCTCATCTCGGCCCTGAAGACCCTGAAGGCCAAGTACGGTTCGAAGTTCGTCCTGAGCATGGCCCCGGAGACCTTCTTCGTCCAGCTCGGCTACCAGTACTACGGCACCGGCAAGTGGGGCGGCCAGGACCCGCGCGCCGGAGCGTACCTCCCGGTGATCCACGCCCTGCGCGACGACCTGACCCTGCTGCACGTCCAGGACTACAACTCCGGGTCGATCATGGGCCTCGACAACCAGTACCACTCCATGGGCGGCGCCGACTTCCACATCGCGATGACCGACATGCTGCTGACCGGCTTCCCGGTGGCGGGCGACGCGAACAACGTCTTCCCGCCCCTGCGCCCCGACCAGATCGCGATCGGCATGCCCGCCACCACCAACGCGGGCAACGGCTACGTCGCCCCGGCCGAGGTCACCAAGACCCTGAACTGCCTGACGAAGAAGACCGACTGCGGCTCGTACGCGACCCACGGAACCTGGCCGGGCCTGCGCGGTCTGATGACGTGGTCGGTCAACTGGGACCGGTACGGAGGCTGGGAGTTCTCACGGAACTTCGACGCGTACTTCGGCTGACGAAGAGCCACAGGGACGACAGCAGCACCGCGCAGAGGCACCAACTGGCCACCACGTCCAGTGGCCAGTGGTAGCCGCGCCGGACCAGGCCGAAGGCCACGCCCGCGTTCAGGGCCACGCACACGCACAGCAGCGCACCGCGGGCGCCCGCGGTGCGGAGCAGGGGAAGGAGGAGCAGGGTCGCCGCGCCGTACGCGACGGCGGCGGTGGCGGTGTGCCCCGAGGGGTAGAAGCCGGTGCCGGGTCCCATGACCGGGGGGCCCGGCCGGGAGACGAGTTCCTTCAGGGGCACGATCACCGCGGGGACGAGAAGCATCAGGACCGCGGCGGCGGCCGGGGGCCGCCACCATCGGTCCAGACCGGTGGCACGGTTCCGCAGGGCGACGAGAACCAGCGCCAGCGCGAGGACCGGGACCGCCACCTGGACGCTGCCCAGGTCGGCGAGCAGTTCGGAGAACCGGTCCGGGTGCACGAGGCCGCCGCTCAGCCGCTCGTCCAGGCTCACGAGCGGACCGCCCGCCGCGACCTGCCAGGTGATGAGCAGGAAGCACAGGCCGGGCAGGCCGAACAGAAGAGGCGTGCGGGACATGGGGGACAGCCTGCCATTGTCCGGAGCCGCCACGGCACGGGCCCGCTCGCCACCGACGGCGGAAGGACCGGAAACGAGCGGAAGGAAGAGGCCCGCGGACGAGCGGGGCCGGGAACCGGCGGACCGAGGGGCCGGGCCGGAGAAGGAGTCGGCCGCCCCGGAACAGGGGGGGTGGTTCCGAGGCGGCCGCCCGGACCGGATGTCGCGCGCCCCGGGGGGTTTGGGGCGGGCGACCGTCCGATCGGTGAGGAGAACCGGAGCCGCAAGCTCCGGGTGTGTGCGCGAGGGCACGACCAGGGCGAAGCCGGGGAGGCCTCGGCCCGGTGCAGCCCACAGTCCCCTGCGGGCGGGTGTATCCCTGATCTGGTTAGAACCTACGGCAGGGGGTGCGCCTCCGACAGACGGATTCGCGTCCCGCCATCCACCTCGCACACCTTCTTCACACGCCCCGACGGGAACGCCGCAGCACCGCGCCCCGGCGGAATCCGCCCATGGGCGGATTCGGGGTCGCGGTGCTGCGGTGCCGTCCGCGTCAGATGCGGGCGAAGGCCTGCTCGATGATGTCGAGACCCTCGTTCAGGAGGTCCTCGCCGATGACCAGCGGGGGCAGGAAGCGGAGGACGTTGCCGTAGGTGCCACAGGTCAGGACCAGCAGGCCCTCCTGGTGGCAGGCCTTGGCGAGCGCGCCGGCCGCCTCCGGGTTCGGCTCCTTGGTGGCCGGGTCCTTGACCAGCTCGATGGCGATCATGGCGCCGCGGCCGCGGACCTCGCCGATGATGTCGAACTTCTCCGCCATGGCGCCGAGGCGGGTCTTCATGACCGACTCGATGTGCTTCGCCTTGGCGTTGAGGTCGAGTTCCTTCATCGTCTCGATCGCGCCGAGCGCGCCGGCGCAGGCCACCGGGTTGCCGCCGTAGGTGCCGCCCAGGCCGCCCGAGTGGGCGGCGTCCATGATCTCGGCGCGGCCCGTCACGGCGGCGAGCGGCAGACCGCCCGCGATGCCCTTGGCGGTCGTGATCAGGTCCGGGACGATGCCCTCGTCCTCACAGGCGAACCACTGGCCGGTGCGGCAGAAGCCGGACTGGATCTCGTCCGCGACGAAGACGATGCCGTTGTCCTTGGCGAACTGGCTGATGGCCGGCAGGAAGCCCTTCGCGGGCTCGATGAAGCCGCCCTCGCCGAGCAGCGGCTCGATGATGATCGCGGCGACGTTGTCGGCGCCGATCTGCTTGTTGATCATATCGATGGCCTGGGCGGACGCCTCGGCGCCGGCGTTCTGCGGGCCCGTCAGCCAGCGGTAGCCGTAGGCGACCGGCACGCGGTAGACCTCGGGCGCGAACGGACCGAAGCCGTTCTTGTACGGCATGTTCTTGGCGGTCAGCGCCATCGTCAGGTTCGTCCGGCCGTGGTAGCCGTGATCGAAGACGACGACGGCCTGGCGCTTGGTGTACGCGCGGGCGATCTTGACGGCGTTCTCGACGGCCTCGGCGCCCGAGTTGAACAGGGCGGACTTCTTGGCGTGGTCGCCCGGGGTCAGCTCGGCGAGCGCCTCGGCGACGGCGACGTACCCCTCGTACGGCGTGACCATGAAGCAGGTGTGGGTGAAGTCCTGGAGCTGGGCGGAGGCCCGGCGCACGACGGCCTCGGCGCTCGCGCCGACCGACGTCACGGCGATGCCGGAGCCGAAGTCGATGAGGCGGTTGCCGTCGACGTCCTCGATGATCCCGCCGCCGGCGCGCGTGGTGAAGACGGGGAGCACCGACCCCACACCGGCCGCGACCACGGCGGTGCGGCGGGCCTGCAGCTCCTGCGACTTCGGGCCGGGGATGGCGGTGACGACGCGGCGCTCCTGCGGAAGTGCGGTCATGAGGGGCTCCCTGATGATCTTGCGAACCGGACGGTCCCCGGCGGATGCGGGGCGGTCCGGGCGGGGGGTTTTCGGACGCTTGCCTTGTTTCTTCGCAGGCTAGAGCCGAGGAGGGGGGCTCGGCATGCGCCATGTGGGCGTTGTCGGAGGAATCCGTTGTCCGCGATGGACATAGAGGAGCGGACGCGCGGTCCTCCCGTCCCACCGCGGGCCCGGCCGCGTAAACGGTGAACTCGCCCCGCGGGACCACTAGATTGGCCTGAGAGCGACAGGCGGACTGGCTGGTCAGGGGGGCGCACACGATGGACTTCGACGGTACGCGCGACGCACGTGGCACGCATGCCGATCCCGTGCCTCGTCCGGCCGCACCCCCCGGGGCCGTCCCCGGGAGCGCTCCGCCCAGGCCCGCGGGCCCGCCGCCCCCGCCGCCCGGCCCGCCGGCGGCCCGCCCCGCCGTGCGCGACTGGCTCAACGCGCCCCGCCCCGACGCCGCCCTCGGGATCTGGCGGTACGGATACGTCGCCCCCCGCGAGTCCAGGGAGCGCCGGCGCCTGCCCTCCGTGACGGTCGTCGGCCTGGTGATCCCCCTGGTGCTCGGGCTCGTCGTCTGGTCCCTGTGGCGCCGGGGGAACGTCCCCTACCAACTGGTCGTGCTGAAACTGTTCACGCCGGACGACTGGTGGTGGGGCGGGACGACCGCCCCGAAGTCCTGGCAGGGCGTGGACGCGATCGTCGTCTACGACGGCCTCTTCTTCGCCGCGCTGATCTACGCGATGGGACGCCTCGGAAGCTGGCGCGAGATCGCCCATCACTTCGTCGTCCAGCGCGCGCAGCCCGGCCGGGCTCTCCTCGCGGCCCTGGCGGCCCTGCTGACCCTGACGTTCGTCTGGCCGGACGCCTTCCCGGGCGTCGGGTGGGAGCCCCTGCCGATCGTCAATCCGGTGCTGTCCCTGGTGGCGCTGATCGCCGGCGGTGACGACGTGTTCGAGTCGCCGGCGATCAGCTACGGCGTGTACACCCTGATCACCGTGCTCGTCGTGCTGCCCTTCGCCAAGCTGGGCGGATGGTGGCCGCTCGCCAAGGAGCGGTTCGGTTCCCGGCCGGCCGCGGCCGGCACCGCGGCGGCGACGGCCCAGGCCGAGCCGGCGGAGCCGTCCGGGCCTCCGGCCGAATGGCCCGAGCTGAGGGCGACCGGACAGCACAAGGCGGCGGAACTGCTGTCCTCCGAAATACTGACCGAACGCATGAACGACGTCGACTGCGCGAGGATCCTGCGCGCCTGGACCACGGCCAAGCGCGACGGACAGCTCGGCGTCTTCAGCGACACCGTGCTGCGCCGCGGCGCCGCGGCCTGGACCCATCCCTCCGGAGCCCGCGACCTGCCCGTCCGCGCCGCCTCCCACGACCTGCTCGCGGGCCAGGTGCGGCTCGGCCGGTGGGTCGCCAGGGAACGCACCCCGCTCGCCTACTCCGGCGCGGGCACCGCCCTCGGCCCGGCGACCCTCGGCACCTCCCTCCTCGCCGTCGGACCGGCCGGTTCCGGGAAGACGCGCCACCTCGTCGGACCCGTCGCCGAATCCCTTGGACTGCAGGCACTCACCGCGCGCTGCGCCGTCGTCGTCGTGGCCGCCGCCGGGACGCCGGTGGGCCCCGAGGCGTCGTACGACGTCGTCGTGAAGCTCGGCGACCCCGAGTCGGTCCACGACCTGGACCTGTACGCCGACTGCGACGACGCCGACGAAGCCGCCGCGTTCCTGGCGGAAGGCCTGGTCGGCGGCGTCGACGGCGTCGACGTCCGGCGCGCCGCCACGGCCCTGGCCCAGTTGCTCGGTCCCTACCGTGCCGTGCACGGCACGTTCCCCACGATCCCCGTGCTGCGCGAACTGCTCGAAGGAGTGCCCGCGCTGCTGGAGCCCCTGCGGCAGGACCTGTCGGCAGGGGGCCACCCCGCGATGCTCCGCGAACTGGAGGCACGGCTGCGGCAGAGCGGCGGCCCGAACGACCCCGGCCCGGTACTGGCCGACCGGCTGGCGCTGCTGGACCGGCCCGTCTTCGCGGACTTCTTCGGCTCCGGCGCGAGCGCCCGGCCGTTCTCGCTCCGGGCGGTGGCCCATCATCCGCTCCGCGTCCGGGTCGACCTGCCGGAACGCGGCTACGAAGAGGCGTCGCAGCTCGTCACCCGGCTCCTGCTCGCCCAGTTCGCCGCCGTCGTCCGCGGTGGCGACCGGCGCGGGCACTTCGCCTGCCTGGTCCTCGACGACGCGACCGGCGCCCTGACCGCCGAGACCGTACGCCGCATCCAGGGCCTGCGGGCGCACAACGCCGGAGTGGTCCTCGCCCTGCGGACCATCGGCGACATCCCCGAGGCCCTGCACGGACCGTTGTACGGCGCGGTCGGCTGCCGCATGGCCTTCTCCGGCGTCACGACCTGGGACGGCGGCCGCTTCGCGGAGTCGTGGGGCACCGAGTGGGTGGAGGCACGCGACGTGGCCAAGCACACCGTCTTCGCCGACCAGCCCATGACCCGGGCCATCCACGCGCTGCGCAAGCTGGTGACCGGCAAGGCGGTGACCACGGACGCCGTGACCGTGCGTCAGGTCGAGCGGGAGCGCTGGTCCGCCTCCGAACTGGCCCACGCGGTCCCGCCCGGCCACGCCGTACTGTCGCTGACCAGCGTGAAGGGGGAGCACGCCCCGCCGCTGCTGGTGGACCTGCGGGGCTGAGGGCCGGCCGGACGCGGGGAGACGGGAACACAGGGGCACGGGAACACGGGGCCGAGGGTCGGCCGGGCGTACGGACAGAGGCGACCCGCTGACCAGGGCGTATGGGGATGAACGCACACGGCGACCGTACGGTGAGGCAGAATCGACACAGGCCGTTCATACGCCGCGGCCAAAAGATCACAGAGATCACCGAGCTCACACCGACCTGAAGGCCCCATGCCCCCCACGCTCGCCTCGCTCGTCCACCACTCCGCGCTCAAGCTCACGGTGCGTGCGGGCGAGGACCGCCTGGACGTGCCCGTCCGCTGGGCCCATGTCAGCGAGCTCGCCGACCCCGTGCCGTACATGGAGGGCGGGGAACTGCTGCTGATCACCGCGCTCAAGCTGGACGCGGACGATCCCGAGGTCATGCGGCGGTACGTGAAGCGGCTGGCCGGCGCCGGAGTCGTCGGGATCGGCTTCGCCGTCGGGGTCAACTACGACGAGATCCCGAAGGCCCTCGTCGACGCGGCCGAGGAGGAGGGCCTGCCGCTCCTCGAAGTGCCCCGCCGCACCCCGTTCCTCGCCATCAGCAAGGCCGTGTCCGCCGCCATCGCCGCGGACCAGTACCGGGCCGTCACCGCGGGGTTCGCCGCACAGCGCGAGCTCACCAAGCAGGCCCTGAACGACGGCCCCGAGGGACTGCTCGCCGCCCTCGCCGGACAGGTCGACGGATGGGCGGCGCTCTACGACGCGTCCGGCGCCGTCGTCGCCGCCGCACCCGACTGGGCGGGACGCCGCGCCGCCCGGCTCACCCCGGACGTGGAGCGGCTGCGGGAACGGCCCGCCCCCGCGAGCTCCGTGGTGGGCGGGGAGGACCGCGTCGAACTGCACTCCCTCGGAACGGGACGCAGACCGCGCGCCGCGCTCGCCGTCGGAACCGCCGGCGCCCTCGGAACCTCCGAGCGCTACGCCGTGCACTCGGCCATCGCCCTGCTGACCCTGACCACCGAACGCTCGCGGTCGCTGCACGCCGCCGAGCAGCGGATCGGCGCGGCCGTGCTCGGGATGCTGCTGGCCGGGGAACCCGACCACGCGCGGGCCGTCGCCGGAGACCTGTACGGCGAACTGCTCGACGCCCCCTTCCGGCTGATCATCGCCGAGTCGGTGTCCGGGTCGGCCGGCCGTGCGCACGCCGACGGGCACGCGCGCGTGGGTGCCGCCGCGCCCGCGAAGACCGCCGTCGCCGTGCCCGACGTCAACGGCGATCCGCTGGGCGGCCTCGCGGAGGTCGTCGAATCCGCCGCCGCGCGGTCGGGCGAGTCCGTGCTCGTCGTGCCCGACGGGGAACGGCTGGTCGTGCTCGCCGTGGACGGCGGTGCCGCCGTCGCGGCCTGCGGGGACTACGCCGTCGGACTGGAGTCCGCGCGGGCCGTCCCGCGCGAGAAGTCCGCCGGGACCGCGGGCGACGAGGACGAACTCGTCGTCGGGCTCTCGGCCCCCGCCGGACCGATCGCCGCCCGCGCCGCCTACAAACAGGCCGAACAGGCCCTGTCCGTCGCCCGGCGGCGGGGCAGGGTCCTCGTCGAGCACGAGGAACTGGCGGCCGGGTCCGTCCTGCCGCTGCTCGCGGACGACGCCGTGCGGGCGTTCGCCGACGGGCTCCTGCGGGCCCTCCACGATCACGACGCCACCGGCCGCGGGGACCTCGTCGCCTCGCTGCGGGCCTGGCTGTCCCGGCACGGGCAGTGGGACGCGGCGGCCGCCGACCTGGGTGTCCACCGGCACACGCTGCGCTACCGGATGCGCCGGGTCGAGGAGATCCTCGGCCGCTCCCTGGACGACCCCGACGTCCGGATGGAACTCTGGCTGGCCTTGAAGACCACGGCCGCACCCGGGGAGTGAACGCGCTCGGCCGCTGACGGCTGCCGCCGAGAGGATCACGCGAGGACCAGGGGGATCCGGCTCGGTGTTCCCTTGGGGACCAGGGGGATCCGGCTCGGCGTTCGCCTGGGGACCAGGGGGATCCGGCTCGGCGTTCGCCTGGGGACCAGAGGGATCCGGCTCGGCGTTCGCCTGGAGCGAGGCTCGATCTGACCCTGCCGATCAGTCCAAACCGGCGTATCCCGCCCCCCGACTGTTACGCGTCGGACAAACGACCCATGCTGGTCGCGGCCCTACCGTGGTCGGGAGAGCAGCACCAGCGGGAAATCAGCAGGAACACCCCCCATCGTCACCCCATACGGAAGGGCCGGGACTCGCAAAATGACTTCCACCCACGCCTTCTGGCTCGCCGGCCGCCAGGCCACCGGCGAGACCACCTTCGACGTCACCTCGCCGTGGGACGGCCGCCTCGTCGGTCAGGTCAGCGTGCCCACCGAGGCCCAGGTCGAGGAGGCCGTGGCCGCCGCGTACGCCGTGCGCGACGAGTTCGCCGCGACCCCGGCCCATGTACGCGCCGCCGCCCTCGACCACGTCTCGCGTCGGCTGGCCGAGCGCACCGAGGAGATCGCCCAGCTGATCTCCGCCGAGAACGGCAAGCCGATCAAGTGGGCCCGCGGCGAGGTCGGCCGCGCGGTGTCCGTGTTCCGGTTCGCCGCGGAGGAGGCCCGCCGTTTCAACGGCGGCGAGGCGCAGCGCCTCGACACCGACGCGGGCGGCCAGGGCCGACTGGCTCTCACGCGCCGCTTCCCCAAGGGTGTCGTCCTCGGTATCGCGCCCTTCAACTTCCCGCTGAACCTGTGCGCCCACAAGGTCGCCCCGGCCATCGCCGCGGGTGCCCCGATCATCCTCAAGCCGGCGCCCGCGACCCCGCTGTCCGGCCTGATCCTCGGTGACCTGCTGGCCGAGACCGCTCTGCCCGCCGGCTCCTGGAGCATCCTGCCGGTCGCCAACGACAAGATGCCCGCCCTGGTCCAGGACGAGCGCCTTCCCGTCATCTCCTTCACCGGTTCCGAGACCGTCGGTTACGCGATCATGGACTCGGTGCCGCGCAAGCACTGCACCCTGGAGCTGGGCGGCAACGGCGCGGCCGTCGTCCTCGCCGACTTCGCGAGCGACGCGGACCTGGACTGGGCCGCGACCCGGATCGCGACCTTCTCCAACTACCAGGGCGGCCAGTCCTGCATCTCGGTGCAGCGCGTGATCGCGGACGCCGCGGTGTACGAGCGCCTGCTGCCGCGCATCGTCGCCGCCGTCGAGGCCCAGGTCACCGGCGACCCGTCCGACGACACGACGGATGTCGGCCCGCTGGTCAGCGAGGCCGCCGCCGAGCGCGTCGAGTCCTGGGTGGACGAGGCCGTCGCGGCAGGCGCCATGCTGCTCACCGGCGGCAAGCGCGACGGCGCCTCCTACGCCCCGACCGTCCTCGCGGACGTTCCGGCCGACGTCACGATCTCCTGCGAGGAGGTCTTCGGACCGGTCCTGACCGTGCAGAAGGTGGACGGCGAGGCGGCTGCCTTCGAGGCCGCCAACAACTCCAAGTACGGCCTCCAGACCGGCGTGTTCACGCACGACCTGCAGACCGCGTTCCGCGCGCACCGCGCCCTGGAGGTGGGCGGCGTCGTGATCGGCGACGTTCCGTCCTACCGCGCCGACCAGATGCCGTACGGCGGTGCCAAGCAGTCCGGTGTCGGCCGTGAGGGCGTCACGTTCGCGATGGACGACTACACCTACGAGCGCGTGCTCGTGCTGACGGGTCTCGCACTCTGACGGAGACCCACCCGAGGCCGACGGCCCGAGCCCACACTGTGCGGGGGCTCGGGCCGTCTGCTTTTCCGCCCCGGGCAAGGGAGTTCAGGGCTGGACGGAGCCCGGCCGCGAGTGCCGCGGTGCCCGATGCCGGGGTTGCGTCGTGCGGCGGGAAACCTGAGTACGAGGTCGTCGGACGTGACCGAAAACGACATGTCTAGTGACAATCGTTTTCAGCTAACGTCGTCGGAGAGGGGGCCCGGCACCGATGCCTTCCGGTGTCGGGCCCCTGTGCCGGCTTCTCCGGACCCTCACCCGGAGAAGCCGACGTGCGCGAGCCGGAGCCGGCCGCGCAGTCTGAGGCGGACGTCGCGTACACCATCGGCGGTGAACGCGGCGGTGAGGACGCGGTAGTCGTAAGGCCCGCCCGTCCCGCTCGCCGGCACTTCGGCGACCGGCCCGGAGTCCGGTGGCACGTGCGCGGCCGGAGCGCTGCCCGGCGGCTCTCCGGCGGCCGGGGTGAAGCCCTGCCCGGTGACCTGGGCGGAGCCCCGCGGCAGCGCCCGCACCGACGGTCCGCCGACCAGCGTGACGTCCACGACGCCCTCGCCCGCGACCGCCACGGAGACACGGCTGACACCCGCTCCGAAGTCGCACCCCAGGTAGAGGAGTTCGCCGGATCCGCCGTCCATCGTAGTCACCGCGTCGCCCGCCGACTTCGTACGGTCGACGATCGCGATGCCGACCTGCTCGTCGAAGTCGGCCGCGTCCAGGCCGTGTTCGCGCACCGGGCGGAACGCGCCGGGTTCGCCGTCGAGTTCGACGGTCTCGACCAGCCGGATGTCCTCGCTGGACGCCCCGACCAGCAGGTCGTACGCGCCCGGCTCAAGGCGTCGGCGCCCGCATGCCACGTCCCAGAACTCCAGTACGGAGAGCGGGAGTTCGAAGGTGACGCCGGTCGAGGCACCCGGAGCGAGCCGGATCCGGCGGTGCGCCGCCAGCGCGCGGCGCGGGCGGGGCACGGACGGCGCGACCGCCCGGGTGTAGAGCTGGACGACCTCGTCGGCGGTCACGGACCCGGTGTTCGTCACGGCGCAGGAGACGGTCAACGCGTCGGCCTCCCGGAGGACCCGCAGGTCCGCGTAGGCGAACGAGGCGTAGGACAGCCCGTGCCCGAAGGGGAAGAGCGGAGTCCCCTCGAAGTAGAGGTAGGTCTGCCGTCCGCCGATCACGTCGTAGTCGAGCAGACCGGGCAGGTCGCCGTCCCCGGCGTACCAGGTCTGCGGAAGCCGTCCCGCGGGGGAGACGTCCCCGGCGAGCACACGGGCCAGCGCGGTGCCCGCCGCCTGGCCGCCGTGCGCGGTCCACAGCACGGCGGGCAGGCCGGTGCGGTCGACCGCGTACGGGTAGGCGGAGACCAGCGCCAGCACGGTGTCCGGGTTCGCCGCGCGGGCCGCGTCCAGCAGACGCTCCTGGTGGGCGGGCAGCCGCAGCGTCGTACGGTCCTCGGTCTCGCGGCCGTTGATGTGCGGGTCGTTGCCCGCGACGACGAGGACCACGTCGGCCGCGGCGGCGGCGCGGGCCACGGCGTCCTCACCGCGTTCGGTGAACTCCGCCTCGAAGATCTCGGCCTCCCGGGCGTCCCGCCCGGCAACCTTCACGCCGTCGGCGGCGACACAGACGTATCCGCCCGTCCCGAGGTGCTTCAGGAGGTGGCCGCTTCGATGGGAGGCGGAGGGTTCCAGCCGGAAGGTCTCCTGGACGACCCAGCCGCCCGGCTGGTCGGCGGAGGCGCGGAGGAATCCGTCGTCGGCGACCGACAGATAGCGGCCGTCGGGGGCGCGCAGCGTGAGGACGCCCTCGCCCCAGTCGATCAGCGCCAGTTCGGTGCCGACGGCGTCGGCGGTCAGCGGGGGCAGATCGGTGCGGCCCGCGAGCAGCGCCGGATCGAGGGCACCCTCGGCACCCCGGGTCTCCTCCGGCGCGTCCTCCGCCGCGGGCACCGCGAGATACCGGCCGGACGCCGTCCGCAGACGTACGCGGTCCACGCCCTCGGCGAAGTCCACCCGCTCGGCGCCGAAACGCTCGTACAGGCCCTCCAGCGGTGTCGACCGGTGGATGAGCGTGCCGCTGTACCAGTCGAGCTTGCACTCGTCGGCGAGCAGTCCGACGACCGCGAGGCGGACGCCGGGGCGCAGGGGCAGCAGACC
This sequence comes from Streptomyces sp. NPDC059371, assembly GCF_042751995.1. Taxonomy (NCBI): domain Bacteria; kingdom Bacillati; phylum Actinomycetota; class Actinomycetes; order Kitasatosporales; family Streptomycetaceae; genus Streptomyces; species Streptomyces sp. NPDC059371. Next base: position 45,155 of record NZ_JBHYXD010000026.1, read on the forward strand.
GTCGTTCTCGAGCAGGACGACCGCCTGCTCCGCGGCTTCGAGGGCGAGCGCGCGGTGGGCGGGCGTGTCGAACTCCCCGGTGTCCGCGTACGGGTCGAGGTCCGGGTCGAACTCGCCCAGCCGGAAGCGCACGGCGAGCTGGCGGCGGACCGCGGTGTCGATGTCGGCCTCGGTCAGCAGGCCTCGCTCCAGGGCGCCCCGGACGCGTGCGGTGATCCGCGAGCCGTCCGTGCCGTGGTCGGTGAAGCTGTCGACGCCGGCGAGGAGGGCGGCGGCGGTCGCCTCCTCGTGGGAGTCGAAGTAGCGCTCGGAGTCGGCCAGGTTGGAGGGCGCGCCCGCGTCCGAACAGACCAGCAGCTCCTGGTCGGTCCAGGCCCGCAGATGCTCGCGCAGGTACGGCGAGACGTGGTTGGGGCGGCCGTTGACCAGGTTGTACGCGGGCATCACCCCGGCGACGGCGCCCGCCAGCACGGTGTCGCGGAAGGCGTACAGGTCGTACTCGTGCAGCACGCGCGGCCGGACGGAGGAGGACGAAGTGTCCCTGGCTGTCTCGTTGTTGTGCGCGAGCCAGTGCTTGAGGACCGGCGCCGTACGCCAGTAGACCGGGTGGTCGCCGCGCAGCCCACGGGTGTACGCGGTGGCGATGGCGGAGGTGAGCGCCGGGTCCTCCGAGTAGCCCTCCTCGTTGCGGCCCCACAGCGGGTGGCGCAGCAGATTGACCGTGGGGGACCAGACGTTGAGCCCCACGCGGTCGTCGCGGGCGCGCATCGCGCGTGCCTCCGAGGAGACCGCCTCCCCGATCCGGCGCACGAGCTCCGTGTTCCAGGTCGCGCCGAGCCCGACGGCCTGTGGGAACACCGTCGCCGGGCCCATCCAGGCGACCCCGTGCAGCGCCTCCTGGCCGGTGCGGAACGCGGGTGTCCCGAGCCGCTCGACGGCGGGCGCGTACTGGTGCAGGAACGCGATGCGTTCGTCCAGCGTGAGCCGCGTCAGCAGGTCGTCGATGCGCTTCGCGAACGACAGGCTCGGGTCGCGGAAGGGCGGCATGGGTGGCGTCTCTGCGGGCACGTGGTGATCCCTTCGCGGTGGGGCATCGAAGGTCTTTCGAAGCGCTTCGATGCTCGATCGACCGCAGGGTGGGTGTCAAGACGTGTGACCGGGCCACCTCTGTTTCCCGCCAGTGAGGTCAAGTGCCGCACGGACACGCTCTGTTGCCCGGCGCCTCCGAGGAATCTTGGGATCGACCCTTGTGCACCCCCAGGCGTTCACTTAACCTCGCAGCAACATCGAAGCGCTTCGATTGTCGGGCTTCCCTCTTCCCGGGGCACAGTCCTCCGAGGACCGCTTCGGCTCAGGCAGCTCCACTCAAGACACCGCAGCCGACGGCTCCACCGCCGGGTGTCCTGCTGTGCGCCATGAAGGGTTGACGCAATGACGCCGAACTCCGCCACATCCGCCCCCAGCCGGAGAAGCTTCCTCGCCTCCACGGCGGTCGCAGCGGCCGCCGTGGCGGGCGGAACGCCCCTGCTCGCCGCCTGTGGCGGAGGACAGGACGGCAGCAAGGACGGCACCACCTCGGGGAAGGACGCCCAGAAGATCCTTCCGGCGTTCGTGGCGTCGAGCGTCGTCACGCCCGACCTCCCGTCGAAGAACGGATCGGCGGCCGGGTTCACCCGGGCGATCGACCTGGACGCGCTGAAGACGTCCGTCCCGAAGAAGCTGGGCGCAGGCGGCGACCTGAAGATCATGTCGCCGTTCTGGGGCACCCCGCCGACGGGCGACAACGCCTACTACACGGCCATGAACGAGGCCATCGGCATCAAGGCGACCTGGCAGAACCAGGACGGCAACACCTACGACGAGAAACTGGGCGCGGTCCTCGCCTCCAGCGACATCCCGGACGTGGTGGTCGTCCCGGGCTGGAACCTGAACGGCAAGATACCGAGCGCGATCAACGCCAAGTTCGCCGACCTCGGCCCGTATCTGTCGGGCGACAAGGTCAAGGACTACCCGAACCTCGCGGCCGTACCCACCGACGCCTGGCAGCGCTCCATCTTCGGCGGCCGGCTGCGCGCGATCCCGATGCCGGCCTCGTACGTCACCAACATCGCGTCCTTCTACCGCAAGGACGTCTTCGCCGCGAAGGGCTACACACTCCCCACGTCGCCCGACGAGTTCCTGGCCTGGGCGAAGGAGGCCACCGACGCCAAGGCGAAGGTGTGGGCCTGCGACGACCTCAAGTGGACGGCCTTCAACATCTACGGCGTCCTTAACGGCAGCGACAAGGCCCTGTGGTGGGATCTGCGGGACGGCAAGCTCGTCAACCGGATCGAGACCGCCGAGTACCTCGAAGCCCTGGAGTGGACGCGCAAGCTGTACGCGGCGGGTGTCGTCCACCCCGACGCCAAGGCAGTCAAGGGCGACGCGTCCAACCGGTTCACCGCGGGCCAGTCCCTCGTCTTCAACGGCGACCTGTCCTACTGGTACGGCTCGACGGCCGAACAGCGCACCCAGAAGACCGACTTCGAGATGGGCGCCTTCGACGTCTTCGGCCCCGACGGCGGCGACCCCACGCTCTGGGCGACCCAGCCCGCCGGCATCTTCACCTTCGTCAGCAAGACGGCGTCCAAGCGGCAGATCAAGGACTTCCTCGCGCTCGCCGACTTCTGCGCGGCCCCGTACGGCACCAAGGAGTACATGCTGACGGTGTACGGCGTCGAGGGCACCGACTACACCGTCAAGAACGGCCTGCCCACCAAGACCACCAAGGGCACCAACGAGGTCAACGGCGCCTACGACTACACCGGCGACCCGGCCGCCTACCTCGCCCACCCCGACCTGCCGGAGATCGCCAGACTCCAGGTCGAGTGGCAGCAGCGCATGGGCGCCTTCACCAGGAAGTCCTCCTTCTACGGCCTGACCATCACCGAGCCCAGCCGGTGGACCAACCTCGCCAACGACTTCGAACAGCTGGAGGACGACATCGTCCGCGGCCGCAAGAAGATCGCCGACATGCAGCAGGCCGTCGCGGACTGGAAGCAGAAGGGCGGCGACGACCTGCGCGCCTGGTACAAGAAGCTGCTCGACGCCAACGGCTCCGCGGCCAAGTGACCCAGGATCAGGACTGAGGCGAGGAGAAGACCGTGTCCCACAGCACGGTGCCTCGGAGCAGGGCCGGGGCCAGGGCGGGCAAGAGGGCGCCGGACGGGAACCCGCCGGACGGCGCGACCGGACGGCGGGCCGCCGGGGGCGCCCGGCAGGGCGCGGGAAAGCCGGCCTTCCGGCTGCGCTTCGGACGCGACCGCACCCTGATCCTGATGACGCTGCCCGCGGTCGCGCTGCTGCTCGTCTTCACCTACATACCGGTACTGGGCAACGTCGTCGCCTTCCAGGACTACGACCCGTATCTGAGCGACAACGGCTTCGTCGCGATCTTCGAGAGCCCCTGGACCGGACTGGAGAACTTCCAGCGGATCTTCGCGGACTCGCAGTTCTGGCACGCCGTGCAGAACACGTTCGTCCTGTTCCTCCTCCAGCTCGTGCTCTACTTCCCGATCCCGGTCGCCCTCGCCCTCCTCATCAACAGCGTGGTCAGGCCCCGGGTCCGGGCCGTCGCCCAGGCGGTCATGTACCTCCCGCACTTCTTCTCCTGGGTCCTCGTCGTCACCGTCTTCCAGCAGATCTTCGGCGGGGCGGGCATCATCGCCCAGACCCTGCGCCGCCACGGCCACCAGGGCATCGACCTGATGACCGACCCGGGGATCTTCAAGTTCCTGGTGACGGCCGAGGGCGTCTGGAAGGACGCGGGCTGGGGCATCATCGTCTTCCTCGCGGCCCTGTCGTCCGTTTCGCCCGACCTGTACGAGGCCGCCGCCATGGACGGGGCCGGACGCTGGCGCCGGATGTGGCACATCACCCTGCCCGCCCTGCGCCCGGTGATCGCCCTGCTCCTGGTGCTGCGCGTGGGCGACGCGCTCACCGTCGGCTTCGAGCAGCTCCTGCTCCAGCGTGACGCGGTGGGCCCCGGAGCCTCCGAGGTCCTCGACACCTACGTGTGGTGGAACGGCATCCGCAACCAGGACTTCGGCTACGCCGCGGCGGCCGGACTGATCAAGGGGGTGGTCGGCCTCGGGCTCGTCCTGACCGCGAACAAGGCCGCCCACCTCATGGGCGAGCAGGGGGTGTACGAGAAATGACCGCCGTGACGCGGGCACCGCGCGACAGGCCCGGCCGCTGGGCGGCGCCGCCCCGGCCGCCCTGGGAGGAGGAGCCGTCCAAGGCCGGCCTCGCGGGAAAGGGGATCGCCCTCACCCTGGCCGCCTTCGCGATCCTCTTCCCGCTCTGGATCGTCGTCGTCACCAGTCTCCAGTCGAAGAGGACCATCGACGCGGCCGGCGGCCTGGTCGTCGTCCCCAAGGGCGTCACCCTCGTCGCCTACCGGGAACTGCTCACCGGCGGGCAGGTGCAGCGCGCCGCGCTCGTCAGCGCCGGCGTGACCCTGACCGGGACCCTGTTCAGCATGGCCGTCTCGGTGCTGTGCGCGTACGGTCTCTCCCGGATCGGGTCGCTCGGCCACCGCTGGTTCCTGATGCTGCTGCTCGCCACGATGTTCTTCGGCGCCGGCCTCATCCCCACCTATCTGCTGGTGCAGGCGCTCGGGCTCACCGACACCTATCTCGCGCTGATCCTCCCCAGCGCGGTGAGCGTGTTCAACATCCTGGTGCTGCGGGCGTTCTTCATGGGCATCTCGCCCGAACTCGTCGACAGCGCCCGCATCGACGGTGCCGGCGACTGGCGCATCCTCTGGCAGATCGTGATGCCGCTCTCCCGGGCGGTCCTCGCGGTCATCTCGCTGTTCTACGCGGTCGGTTACTGGAGCGCCTGGTTCAACGCCTCCATCTACCTGACCGACCAGGACATGATGCCGCTGCAGAACGTCATGATCCAGCTGGTGCAGAAGCAGGAGCGGCCGGTCGGCCTCGCCACCCAGATCAACACCGGACAACTGTCCCCGCTCGCCATCCAGATGGCCGTCATGGTGATGGCGCTGCTGCCCGTCGCGGTCCTCTCGCCCTTCGTCCAGCGGCACTTCAAGAAGGGCATGCTCACCGGCGCCGTGAAGGGCTGACGCGGCCGGCCCCCCCGTGCCGGGGCATCGCCGTGCCCGCCCCGCGCCGCCTTTCCAGCTCGCCGCGGCCGACCTGCTCCTGACCGGCGGCCGGCCGCGGCGGACCACTCCCTCACCCGATCGAGGTGGCTCATGCGCACGCCCCGCGGAACCGGCCGAGAGACCGGCCGGCCGAGTCTGAGCACGGCCACCCGGGGCCGCATCCTGTTCGGCGGCGACTACAACCCCGAGCAGTGGCCCGAGGAGATCTGGCACGAGGACGTCCGTCTCATGAAGGAGGCCGGCGTCAACTCCGTCACCGTCGGGGTCTTCTCCTGGGCGAGACTCGAACCACGCCCGGGAGCACGCGAGTTCGGCTGGCTGGACCGCGTCATGGACCTGATGCACGAGCACGGCCTCGGCGTCGTGCTCGCCACCCCCACCTCCTCACCGCCACCCTGGATGGGCCGGCTGCACCCCGAGACCCTGCCCCGGGACGAGGACGGCCGCACCGAATGGTGGGGCTCACGGCAGCACTTCTCGCACTCCAGCGCCGTCTACCGCCGCTGTGCCGCCGCCATCACCGAGGACCTGGCCGCCCGCTACGCGGGCCACCCCGCCCTCACCATGTGGCACATCAACAACGAGTACTGCACCTTCGACTACGGCGACGAGGCGGCCGCCGCCTTCCGGCGCTGGCTCCGGAACAGATACGGCACCGTCGAGGCACTCAACACGGCCTGGGGCACGGCCTTCTGGGGCCAGGGCTACGACGGCTGGCACGAGGTGATCCCACCGCGTCACGCGCACTACATGAAGAACCCGACGCATGCCCTCGACTTCAAGCGGTTCACCTCCGACATGCTCCTGGAGTGTTTCGTCGCCGAGCGGGACATCGTGCGCCGCCACAGCACCGGCACCCCGGTGACCAGCAACTTCATGCCGATGTGGGTCGGCCAGGACGCCTGGCGGTGGGCCGGGGAGGAGGACGTCGTCTCGGTCGACCTCTACCCCGACCCGCGCGACCCCCTCGGAGCGCAGCACGGCGCGCTCATCCAGGACATGACGCGCTCGCAGGCGGCGGGCGGCTCCTGGATGCTCATGGAACAGGCCGCCGGAGCGGTCAACTGGCGCGGCGTGAACCACCCCAAGCCGCGCGGGCTGAACCGGCTGTGGTCCCTCCAGGCCGTGGCCCGCGGCGCCGACGCCGTCTGCTACTTCCAGTGGCGGCAGTCCCGGCAGGGGGCCGAGAAGTTCCACTCCGGGATGATCGGCCACGCGGGAGAGCGGGGCCGCACCTTCCAGGAGATCAAACAGATCGGGGCCGAACTGGCAGCCCTCGCACCCCATGTGACAGGCACTCAGGTCGGTGCGGACATCGCGGTCCTGCACGACTGGAATTCCTGGTGGGCGGGAGCGCACGACGGGCGGCTGTCCGCGGAGAACGACTGCGCCGAGGTCGTACGGGCCTGGCACCGCGCCCTGTGGGAAGCCCACCTCACCACCGCGTTCGCCCATCCCGAGCACGACCTCTCCGCGTACCGGATGGTCGTCGTGCCCCAGCTCTACCTGCTCACCGACACGGCCGTCGAGAACCTCCTCGCCTACGCGCGAGCGGGCGGCACGCTCGTCTGCGGCTTCTTCACCGGAGTCGCGGACGAGGACGACCGGGTGCGGCCGGGCGGTATGGACGAGCGGCTGCGCGAGCTGTTCGGCATCCGAGCGCTGCACGAATGGTGGCCGCTGGACGCGGGGGAGAAGGTGGCGTGCGACGGCTTCACGGGCACGCTCTGGTCCGAGGAGATCGAGGCCGAGGACGCCGCGGCCGTCGAGGCGCGGTACCGCGGCGGCGAACTGGACGGACGGCCCGCCGTGCTCCGCAGGGGCACCGCCCGCTACCTTTCCACGCTCCCCGAACCCGCCGCCCTGCGTGCGTTGCTGGCGAGGGTGGCCCGGGACGCGGGCGTCCGGCCGGTGCTCGACCAACTGCCCGAGGGTGTCGAGGCCGTCCGGCGCGGCGACCTGCTCTTCCTGCTCAACCACGGGCGCGCCCCGGTGACCGTCGAGGTGCCGGGCGGCCACCGCGACCTGCTCGGCGGCGCGCCCGTGCGGGACTCCGTACGACTGGAGCGGTACGGAGCGGCGGTGCTCGCCCCATGACCGGCGAGGCCCGCCCCGGCCCCCACGCGGGCCGCCCCGCGACGGACGGCGGCCCCGGCTCCGCCCCCGTCCACGGCACCTGGGAACCCCGGCCCGCCGCCCGCTGGGAGGACGCCTTCCTGAGCGGCAACGGCACACACGGCGCCATGGTGTTCGGCGATCCGAACGACGACCGGGTCATCGTCAACCATCACCGTCTGGTCCGCCCGAACGGCAGCTCGGAAGCCCGCCCGCCCGAGCTCGCCGACCGTCTCACCGACGTACAGGACCGGCTGCTCGCCGGAGACGTCGGAGCCGGCGAGGACTTCACCGACGGCCGGCCGCTGCTGTGGGTACAGCCCTTCCACCCGGCGTTCCAGGTGCGGCTGCGCCGCCCCGCCGAGGAACCGCGCGGCTACCGGCGCGAGAGCGACTTCACCACCGGGGTCGTCCGCGCCGTGAGCGGGGACCGGCGGGCCGAGGTGTTCGTCTCGCGCGCCGACGACGTGATCACGCAGCACGTGAGGGCCCCCGGCCCCGCGACCGAGGTGACGCTGGACCACCGGCTGCCGGGAGCGCCCGCGGACCTGGCCGTGGAGCACGGAGCCGTCCACATCCCCGAGGGCGCCCTGCTCACCCTGCGCGCCCGCTATCCGGGCAGCGACCTGGCGTACACCGGGGTCACTCTCCTCGTCACGGACGGCGCCACCTTCGTCACGGACGGCGCCACCCGTCCCGCCCTTCCCGGCGTACGGGTCGACGGCGCCCGCTCGATGCTGCTGCTCACCCGGGTGCGCCGGCACCGGGGCGACCCGGACGTCCTCGCGGAACTCCGCGCGCTGCGGGAACTGCTGCCCGAGACCGGTCAGCGCGGCCCCGAAGACATCGAGCGCGCGTACACCCACCTGCTCGCCCGGCACACCGCCCTCCACCGCGCCGCCTATCTGCGGGTCACCCTCGACCTGGGCGCCGATCCCGCAGAACGGGCGCTGCCGGGATCGGAGCTGGTCCTGCGCCCGAAGAGCCCCGCTCTCCTGGAACGGCTCTTCGCGGCCGGCCGGTACCACCTGCTGTCCGCGTCCGGCACGCTCCCGCCACGGCTGACGGGTCTGTGGACCGGCGACTGGGACACCGCATGGTCCGGGGCGTTCACCACGGACGCCAACCTCAATCTGCAGACGGCGTCGGCCGCCGCGGCCGCCCTTCCCGAGGTCACCGAGGCGCACGCGGCCCTGGTCCACGGCCAGTTGCCGCACTGGCGGGACAACGCCCGAGCCGTCTTCGGCGCCCGCGGTGTGGTCGCCCCCGCCCACACCGACGGCGAGTCGGGCCACCTCTACCACCTCAGCCGCGCCTACCCGCTGCACGTGTGGACCGCGGGTGCCGACTGGCTGCTCAAGCCCCTCGTGGACCACGACGAGACACACGGCGGCCGCGACCCGCGCCTCGCCGCCGCCCTCGCCGAGACCGCCCGCTTCTACGAGGACTTCCTCACCCGGACCGACGCGGCCGGCCACCTGGTCATCGTGCCGTCCTACTCCCCGGAGAACCGTCCCGCGAACGCGAGCTGGGTCACCGTCAACGCCGCCATGGACCTCTCGGCGGCCCGCCACGCCCTGCGCACGGCGGCCGCCTACCACCCGGGCCCCGACGCCGAACGCTGGCTCGCGCTCGCCGGCCGGCTGCCGCCCCACCGGGTCAACTCCCAGGCAGCGCTGGCCGAATGGGCCCGTCCCGGACTCGACGACACCTACGACCACCGGCACCTCAGCCACCTCTACGGCGTCTGGCCCCTCGACGAGATCAACCCCTACGACACCCCCGGCCTCGCCGCCGCGGCCCGTCGCGCCCTCGAACTGCGCGGCGCCGAGAACGACTCGGCACACGGCCACCTCCACCACGCCCTGGTCGCCGCCCGGCTGCGGGACGCCGGGCGGGTGGCGCGGGCCCTCGACAACGTCCTGGCCGGGGACTTCTTCCACGACTCCCTGATGAGCGGCCACTACCCGAACCGCCACGTCTACAACGCCGACGCCGCCCACACCCTGCCCGCCGTCGTCATCGAGGCACTTCTCCAGTCCACCCCACGGCGGCTCGTCCTCTTCCCGGCCCTCCCCGCGAGTCTGCCGAGCGGCGAACTCCGGGGTCTCCGCACGAGGTTCGGCGCGGAGGCCGACCTCACCTGGACGCCCGACGGCGCCACCGTCGTACTGCGGCCGGGCCGCACCTGCCGCATCGAACTCCGGACTTCCGCCGGCGCGCGACCGCTCTCCCTGAGCGCCGGAGAAGACCGCGTCCTCACCCTGGGGTCGCGGTAGCCCCCCCCGCACATCCCCCCACCCATGAAAGGGACCTCATGGCGCTTCGTACACGGAACAGGATCACCAAGGCCCTCATCGCCCCCGCGCTCGCGCTCGGAGCCACGATCGGTCTCGCCTCGGCCCCCGCCCAGGCCGCCGTCTGGTCCTCCTGCGACCAGTGGGGCAACACCACCCTGAACGGCTACACGCTCTACAACAACATCTGGGGCTCCGGAGCGGGCAGCCAGTGCGTCTGGGCCAACTCCGGCACCAACTGGGGAGTCTGGGCCAATCACCCCGACACCGGCGGCATCAAGTCCTACCCCGACTCCAAGAAGTACGTGGGCAGGACGATCGCCGGACTGTCCTCCCTCACCAGCAGCTACAACGTCACCGTCCCGTCGTCCGGCGCGTACAACACCTCGTACGACATCTGGGACACCGGCTACGCCCACGAGATCATGCTCTGGGTCAACTACAACGGAGCCGTCGGCGCGCTCGGCACCTCGCAGGGAACGCTCACGCTGGGCGGCAACACCTGGACCGTCTACAAGGGCAACAACGGCGCGAACGACGTCTTCTCGTTCCTGCGCAGCTCCGACTCCACCTCCGGGACCATGAACATCCTCCCCATCCTGAAGTGGATCGCGAACACCAAGGGCTGGATGTCGAGCGGCGCGACCATCGGGGACGTGCAGTTCGGCTTCGAGATCACCTCGTCGGCGGGCGGCCTCGACTTCGTCACCAACAACCTGACGGTCAGCAGCAGCTGATCCGAACGTGCGCGTGCGGCCGGTCCCCCGCGGGGGCCGGCCGCGCCATCGGGGGTGTCCTAGCCCGCCACGGGCAGCCGTGCGCCGTCCCGCAGGAACAGCGGGATCCGGTCCAGCGGCGCGTCCACCGTCACGGAAGTGCCCCCCTCGTACGACTCCCCGGTCCACGCGTCCGTCCAGCGCGCACCCGCCGGGAGATACGCCGTACGGGCCGTCGCGCCCGCGGTGAGAACCGGAGCGACCAGCAGGTCGGGGCCGAGGAGGTAGGCGTCGTCCACCGACCAGGCCGCCTGGTCGCCGGGGAACTCCAGGAGCAGCGGGCGCATCACCGGCAGCCCCTCCTCGTGGGCCTCCCGCATCACGTCCAGCAGATACGGCTTCAGGCGTTCCCGCAGACGCAGGTACTTCTCCAGGACGGCGCCGGCCTCCTCGCCGTACGACCAGACCTCGTTCGGGCCGCCGGTCATCCCGGGGCCGAGCGGCAGCCCCGGGTCGCGGAAGCCGTGCAGCCGCATCAGCGGCGACAGCGCGCCGAACTGGAACCAGCGCACCATGACCTCGCGGTACGCCGGGTCGTCCGGGTCGCCGCCGTGGAAGCCGCCGATGTCCGTGTTCCACCAGGGGATCCCGGACAGCGCGGTGTTGAGCCCCGCGGCGATCTGCCGCCGCAGGGTCGCGAAGTCGGTCCCGATGTCGCCCGACCACAGGGCCGCCCCGTAGCGCTGACTGCCCGCCCAGGCCGAGCGGTTGAGGGAGACGATCTCGGTCTCCCCGGCGGCGCGCAGGCCCTCGTAGAAGGTGCGGGCGTTCTCGCGCGGATAGAGGTTGCCCACTTCGAGCCCCGGGCCCGCGTGATAGCGGAGGTTCTCGGAGAAGCCCGGCTTCAGCTCCGGCTCGCAGGCGTCCAGCCAGAAGGCCGAGATGCCGTACGGGTCGAGATAGTTGTCCTTCACCCGCGACCACAGGAAGTCACGCGCCTCGGGGTTCGTGGCGTCGTAGAAGGCCACCTGGACCGTGGACGCGACCTGCTTGTCCGGCCAGTCGGCGTGCGCCATCGGCCCGTACTCGGTGCCGATGAACCAGCCCCGCTGCTCCATCAGCGCGTGGTTCTCCGAGAGCGGCGAGACCGACGGCCAGACGGACACGACCAGCTTGACGCCGAGACCGGCGAGTTCGGCCTGCAGGGCCGCGGGGTCGGGCCACTCGGCCGGGTCGAACTTCCAGTCGCCGAGGTGGGTCCAGTGGAAGAAGTCGCAGACGATGACCGACAGCGGCAGTCCCCGTCGCTTGTACTCCCTTGCCACGTCCAGGAGTTCGTCCTGGGTGCGGTAGCGCAGCTTGCACTGCCAGAACCCGGCCGCCCACTCGGGCAGCATCGGCGTCCGGCCGGTGACCGCGCTGTAGCGGCGCTGGGCGTCGGCCGGGGTGCCCGCGGTGATCCAGTAGTCGATCTGCCGGGCCGAGTCGGCGACCCAGCGGGTGCCGTTGCCCGCGAGCTCCACCCGGCCGATGGCCGGGTTGTTCCACAGGAGGGTGTAGCCGCGGCTGGAGGTGAGCACCGGCACGGTGACCTCGGCGTTGCGCTGGATCAGGTCGAGGACCGCGCCCTTCTGGTCGAACAGCCCGTGCTGGTGCTGCCCGAGGCCGTACAGCCGCTCCCCGTCGTACGCGGCGAAACGCTGCTCCAGCCGGTGGTGACCATTGCCGGTGGGGGTGTACAGCCGTGATCCGGGCCACCAGAAATGGGCGCGCTCCTCGGCGAGGAGTTCACCGCCGTCCGCGGTCCGGGTGAAGCGGATCAGGCCCTCGGCGCTCACCTCGACGGTCAGCGCACCCACCGTCAACCGGCCTTCGCCATCGATGAGTTCCAGCGTGCTCGCGGTGTCGTACGGCTCGTCGAGCAGCGCTCCGGGCAGCCCTTCGAGCAGGGGGCCGCCGAGCCGGGCGCGGACCCGCACGGCATCGGGACCCCACGGCTCGATCCGGACGGTCTCCGTGCGGCCGCACCACTCCAGCGCGCCGTCCCGTTCACGGAACGTGCCGACGGTGGGGGAGGACTGCGCGAGGCTGACCTGGGGCTGGACTGCGGCGGACTGATTCACGTGGATGCTCCTGAAGCGGGGTCCTGAAGCGGGGTCCTGAGGCGGGTCCTGAGGCGGGGTGCGGACAGAGCGGCACAGGGAGAGCACGCGGACAGCGGTGTCCGGCAGAGGAGGTTCGCGGGAGATTCGCGACGGGGGCGCCGAGCGGGCGGGCCCCCGACGGGAGAGCGGCTCAGGGAGCGGACGGCGCCAGCCCCGTGCTCGCCCGTACCGTCAACTCGGGCGCGAGCAGTACGAGTTCGTCCTTGCCGCGGCCTTCGAGCTTGGCGATCAGATGCTCGACGGCATGGCGGCCCATGTCCTGTGCGGGAATGGCGACCGACGTCAGCCGCACCGAGGCCTGGGTGGCGACCTGGTCCGGGCAGATCGCGATCACCGAGACGTCCTCGGGCACGGCACGGCCCTTTTGGCGCAGCAGCGCGAGCAGCGGTTCGACCGCCGACTCGTTCTGCACGACGAAGCCCGTGGTACCCGGGCGCTCGTCGAAGATGCGGGCGAGCGTGAGGGCCATCGCGTCGTAGCCGCCCTCGCAGGGCCGGTGCAGCACACGCAGCCCCAGTTCCCGGGCGCGGGCGCGGAGTCCGTCGAGCGTCCGCTCGGCGAAGCCGGTGTGCCGCTCGTAGACGGCGGGCGCCTCGCCGATGACAGCGATGTCACGGTGACCGAGCAGGGCCAGATGCTCGGCGCACAGCGCGCCCGTCGCCCCGAAGTCGAGGTCGACGCAGGTCAGGCCGGTGGTGTCGGCGGGGAGCCCGATGAGCACGGACGGCTGGTCCGTCGCGCGCAGCAACGGCAGCCGCTCGTCGTCGAGTTCGACGTCCATCAGGATCATCGCGTCGGCGAGCCCGCTGCCGGTGACCCGGCGCACCGCGTCGGGCCCCTCCTCGCCGGTGAGCAGCAGGACGTCGTAGCCGTGGGTCCGGGCGCTGGTGGCCACCGCGATGGCGATCTCCATCATCACGGGTACGTACATGTCGGTGCGCAGCGGGACCATCAGCGCGATGATGTTGGACCGGTTGCTCGCCAGGGCGCGGGCGCCCGCGTTCGGGTGGTAGCCGAGTTCCTGGATGCTCCGCTCGACCCGCTGCCGGGTGGTCGCGGAGATGGACCGCTTGCCGCTGAGGACATAGCTCACCGTGCTCGCCGAGACTCCGGCGTGCTGGGCGACCTCGGCGAGGGTGACCATCCGGCTCTCCCAGGTATGTGAAGCGCTTCGACAGTGCGCGCGGTACCGATCGGTGCGAATGAGGGTGGCTCGACATTAGCCCGGTGGAGGAATCGTGTCCATAGGCTGTCGAAGCGCTTCGACAGCCTCTTTACCGACCTCGGTGCGACGGTGATTTCCCGGCCGCGGCACGACAGCGATCCCTTCCGTGGCCCAGCGGCGATTCCGGCCGCGGCGCAGCGACGCTTCCGGCCGCGGCGCGACGGTGATCCCCGATCGTGGCGCGCACCTCCCTCCCGGCCGAGAGGCACCTCCCCCGTTCGGAGCATCCGGACCGTCTCCCGAAGCGGGCCTGCAGCGCAACGCCGGTGGCCGGTTCGCGGGGGAGTCCATCGGGCCGAACGCTGCGCGAGGACTGGTGGGGTCATCCGGAATCGGGTAAATACGATCGAGTAGAACCGGTCGGTAATGGACTGTCCCAAGATCCCTATTCGCGGCGAGGTGAGCCTCATGTCCGCCACACCCCACCAGCCCACAGTCACTGAACGCGAGGCCCGGCAGGTCGCCGAGGCGGCGCGCGAACAGGACTGGCGCAAGCCCAGTTTCGCGAAGGAACTCTTCCTCGGCCGCTTCCGGCTCGACCTCATCCACCCCCACCCGCTCCCCGCCGACGAGGACACCCTGCGCGGCGAGGAGTTCCTGGCCAAACTGCGGGACTTCTGCGAGACGAAGATCGACTCCGCCCGGATCGAGCGCGAGGCTCGGATCCCGGACGAGACGATCACCGGGCTCAAGGAAATCGGCGCCCTCGGCATGAAGATCGACACCAAGTACGGGGGGCTCGGCCTCACCCAGGTCTACTACAACAAGGCCCTCGCCCTGGTCGGCTCCGTGAACCCGGCGCTCGGCGCGCTGCTGTCCGCCCACCAGTCGATCGGTGTGCCCCAGCCGCTGAAGCTCTTCGGTACCCAGGAGCAGCGGGACATCTTCCTGCCGCGCTGCGCCCGTACCGACATCTCCGCCTTCCTGCTCACCGAACCGGATGTCGGCTCCGACCCGGCGCGGCTCGCCACGACCGCCGTGCCGGACGGCGACGACTACATCCTCGACGGGGTGAAGCTCTGGACGACCAACGGCGTCGTCGCGGACCTCCTCGTCGTCATGGCGCGCGTCCCGAAGTCCGAGGACCGCAAGGGCGGCATCACGGCCTTCGTGGTGGAGGCGGCCTCGGAGGGCGTCACCGTCGAGAACCGCAACGCGTTCATGGGCCTGCGCGGCCTGGAGAACGGCGTCACCCGCTTCCACCGGGTGCGGGTGCCCGCCGCCAACCGCATCGGACCCGAGGGGGCGGGGCTGAAGATCGCCCTCACCACCCTCAACACCGGCCGCCTCTCGCTGCCCGCGATGTGCGTGGGCGCCGGAAAGTGGTGCCTGAAGATCGCCCGTGAGTGGACGTCGGTGCGTGAGCAGTGGGGCAAGCCGGTCGCCTTCCACGAGGCCGTCGGCTCCAAGATCTCCTTCATCGCGGCCACCACCTTCGCGCTGGAGGCCGTACTCGACCTGTCGTCGCAGATGGCCGACGAGAACCGCAACGACATCCGCATCGAGGCCGCCCTCGCCAAGCTGTACGGCTCCGAGATGGCCTGTCTGATGGCCGACGAACTGGTCCAGATCCGCGGCGGCCGCGGCTTCGAGACGGCCGCGTCGCTGGCGGCCCGCGGCGAGCGCGCGGTCCCCGCCGAACAGGTCCTGCGCGACCTGCGCATCAACCGCATCTTCGAGGGCTCCACGGAGATCATGCACCTGCTGATCGCCCGGGAGGCGGTCGACGCCCACCTCTCGGTCGCCGGCGACCTCATCGACCCCGACAAGTCCCTCTCCGAGAAGGCGAAGGCGGGCGCGAACGCCGGTGTCTTCTACGCCAAGTGGCTGCCGAAACTGGTGGCGGGCGCGGGCCAGCTCCCGCGCTCGTACAGCGAGTTCGACCAGGACGTGGACCTCTCCACGCATCTGCGGTACGTGGAGCGCAACGCCCGCAAGCTCGCCCGGTCGACCTTCTACGCGATGTCGCGCTGGCAGGGCCGTATGGAGACCAAGCAGGGCTTCCTGGGCCGGATCGTCGACATCGGCGCCGAGCTCTTCGCGATGAGCGCGGCCTGCGTACGGGCGGAACACCTGCGCAAGAAGGGCGATCACGGGCGCGAGGCCTACCAGCTCGCCGACGCCTTCTGTCGCCAGTCCCGCATCCGTGTCGAGGAACTCTTCGGACGCCTGTGGACCAATACCGACGACCTCGACCGGAAGGTCGTCAAGGGGGTCCTGTCGGGCACCTACACCTGGCTGGAGGAAGGCGTCCTGGACCCCTCGGGCGAAGGCCCCTGGATCGCCGACGCCACCCCCGGCGCGAGCACCCGGGAGAACATGCACCGGCCCATTCGCTGACTCCCCTCCCGCGAAGGCGCACGGGCCCGCCGACGGGCGGCCCGTGCGCGGCCGTACCCGGCCGCCGGGGCACGCGCCCGTGCCCGTGGGCCGACGCCGACCTGCGGATCAGCGGGATCGGACGGTCTCACCGCCACCGCCACCGCCACCGCCACCACCGCCGCCGCCCGCCGCCCGCCGCCGGGCACCCGGGCACCCGGGCACCTGCGGCCCCCGCCGACGCCCGCTCCCTCCATCGCGTCCCGACGCGCCCGGACACCGCCGTTCACGGGGAGAGACGGTGGGAATGAGGGACGCCCTGTCCTCCGGCCGCCGCGTTGCGGCCACAATGGGGGGATGAGCGACAGTCCAGCCCCCCTCGCTGATCCGCATCTCGTCTTCGACCCCGTGAACGGAGTCCGGGATGTCGTGATCCTCGGATCCACCGGATCGATCGGCACCCAGGCCATCGACCTCGTGCTGCGCAACCCCGACCGGTTCCGGGTCACCGCGCTGTCCGCCGCCGGCGGCAGGGTCGCCCTGCTCGCCGAGCAGGCCCACCGGCTGCGGGTACGGACGGTCGCCGTGGCGCGCGAGGACGCCGTCCCGGCGCTCAGGGAGGCCCTCGCGGCCCGGTACGCACCCGGTGAGACCCTTCCCGAGATCCTCGCCGGACCGGACGCGGCCACCCAGGTCGCCGCGTCGCACTGTCACACCGTCCTGAACGGCATCACCGGTTCCATCGGCCTCGCGCCCACCCTCGCCGCGCTGGAGGCGGGCCGCACCCTCGCGCTCGCCAACAAGGAGTCGCTCATCGTCGGCGGCCCGCTGGTGAAGGCGCTGGCGAAGCCGGGCCAGATCATCCCGGTCGACTCCGAGCACGCGGCCCTCTTCCAGGCGCTGGCCTCCGGCACGCGCGCCGATGTGCGCAAGCTCGTGGTGACCGCCTCCGGGGGACCGTTCCGCGGCCGTACGAAGGCGGAACTGGCGAACGTGGCACCGGCCGACGCCCTCGCGCACCCCACCTGGGCCATGGGCCCGGTCATCACCGTCAACTCCGCGACCCTGGTCAACAAGGGACTGGAAGTCATCGAGGCGCACCTCCTCTACGACATTCCCTTCGACCGCATTGAGGTGGTCGTGCACCCGCAGTCGTATGTCCACTCGATGGTGGAATTCACGGACGGCTCGACGATCGCCCAGGCGACGCCCCCCGACATGCGGGGGCCCATCGCCATCGGCGTCGGCTGGCCCGAGCGCGTCCCGGACGCGGCGCCCGCCTTCGACTGGACGAAGGCGTCGACCTGGGAGTTCTTCCCGCTCGACAACGACGCCTTCCCGTCGGTGGGACTCGCCCGGCACGTGGGGCGGCTCGCGGGTACGGCCCCGGCGGTGTTCAATGCCGCCAACGAGGAGTGCGTGGACGCGTTCCTGAACGGCACACTGCCGTTCAACGGGATCATGGAGACTGTCACCCGGGTCGTCGAGGAACACGGCACACCGCGTACGGGAACTTCCCTGACCCTCGCGGACGTCCTCGAAGCGGAGACCTGGGCACGAGCCCGGGCCCGTGAACTGACGGCACAGACCACAACCGCGGAGGCTCGTGCATGACGACCCTGATGATGATCCTCGGCATAGTCGTCTTCGTGGTCGGCCTGCTGATCTCGATCGCGTGGCACGAGCTGGGACATCTGTCGACGGCCAAGCTCTTCGGCATCCGGGTGCCGCAGTACATGGTCGGCTTCGGCCCGACCATCTGGTCGCGCAAGAAGGGCGACACCGAGTACGGCATCAAGGCCGTTCCGCTCGGCGGCTACATCCGCATGATCGGGATGTTCCCGCCCGGCCCGGACGGCCGGATCGAGGCCCGCTCGACGTCCCCCTTCCGGGGCATGATCGAGGACGCCCGGTCGGCCGCCTTCGAGGAACTGCAGCCCGGGGACGAGACCCGCCTCTTTTACACGCGCAAGCCGTGGAAGCGCGTGATCGTGATGTTCGCCGGTCCCTTCATGAACCTCGTCCTCGCCGTCGCGATCTTCCTCGGCGTGATGATGACCTTCGGCGTCCAGGCCCAGACCACCACGGTCGGCAAGGTCTCGGACTGTGTCATCCAGCAGAGCGAGAACCGGTCGAAGTGCGCGAAGGGCGACGAGGCCGCGCCCGCCAAGGCCGCGGGACTCAAGGGCGGCGACAAGATCGTCGCGTTCGACGGCAAGGCGGTCGCCGACTGGGCCGCCCTCCAGGACGACATCCGGGCCAACCCCGGCAAGGACGTCACGATCACCGTCGAGCGCAAGGGTCAGCAGGTCGACCTGAAGGCCCACCTGATCAAGAACCAGGTGAGCAAGACCGACGGCAACGGCGGCTACGTCGAGGGCAAGTACGTGTACGCCGGCTTCCTCGGCTTCACACCCGCCACCGGCATCGTCGAGCAGTCCTTCGGCCAGTCCGTGAACCGCATGGGCGACATGATGCAGAACGGCGTCGAGTCCCTGGTGTCGCTGCCCGGCAAGGTGCCCGACCTGTGGGACGCGGCCTTCGGCGACGGCCCGCGCAAGGCCGACTCCCCGATGGGCGTGGTCGGCGCGGCCCGTATCGGCGGCGACGTCTTCACCCTGGACATCCCCGCGTCGCAGCAGGTCGCGATGATGCTCCTGCTCGTCGCCGGGTTCAACCTCTCCCTGTTCCTGTTCAACATGCTCCCGCTGCTCCCGCTCGACGGCGGGCACATCGCGGGTGCCCTGTGGGAGTCCCTGCGGCGGAACCTCGCCCGTGTCCTGCGCCGCCCGGACCCGGGCCCGTTCGACGTGGCGAAGCTGATGCCGGTGGCCTACGTGGTGGCCGGGATCTTCGTCTGCTTCACGGTCCTCGTCCTCATCGCTGACGTCGTAAATCCCGTGAAAATCTCTTAGTCATACTGCGTTGATGGCGGCCGGGCACCCTGGGTGTCCGGCCGCCTTCCATTGAGTGGGTTTGAGTGCCGGGGGCGTGATGTGCCCGTTGGCGCTCGTACCGTAATCTCGAAGCCCGGAGCCCACGATTTCCGGGACCTTGATCCACAACTTGGGGTTGCACAGCAGATGACTGCGATTTCTCTCGGCATGCCGTCCGTTCCGACCAAGCTGGCCGAGCGCCGGAAGACCCGGCAGATCCAGGTCGGGACCGTGGCCGTGGGTGGAGACGCACCCGTCTCGGTGCAGTCGATGACGACCACGCGCACGTCGGACATCGGCGCCACGCTCCAGCAGATCGCCGAGCTGACCGCGTCCGGCTGCCAGATCGTCCGGGTCGCCTGTCCGACCCAGGACGACGCCGACGCGCTCGCCACCATCGCCAAGAAGTCCCAGATCCCCGTCATCGCGGACATCCACTTCCAGCCGAAGTACGTCTTCGCCGCGATCGACGCCGGCTGCGCGGCCGTCCGCGTCAACCCCGGCAACATCAAGCAGTTCGACGACCAGGTCAAGGAGATCGCGCGGGCCGCGAAGGACACCGGCACCCCGATCCGGATCGGCGTCAACGCGGGCTCCCTCGACAAGCGGCTGCTCCAGAAGTACGGCAAGGCGACGCCCGAGGCGCTCGTCGAGTCCGCGCTGTGGGAGGCCTCCCTCTTCGAGGAACACGACTTCCACGACATCAAGATCTCGGTCAAGCACAACGACCCCGTCGTCATGGTCAACGCCTACCGCCAGCTCTCCGCCGCCTGTGACTACCCGCTGCACCTCGGCGTGACCGAGGCCGGTCCCGCCTTCCAGGGCACCATCAAGTCGGCCGTCGCGTTCGGCGCCCTGCTCTCCGAGGGCATCGGCGACACCATCCGCGTCTCCCTGTCCGCGCCGCCGGTCGAGGAGGTCAAGGTCGGCCTGCAGATCCTCCAGTCGCTGAACCTGCGCCAGCGCGGCCTGGAGATCGTCTCCTGCCCGTCCTGCGGCCGCGCCCAGGTCGACGTCTACAAGCTGGCCGAAGAAGTCACCGCCGGCCTCACCGGCATGGAGGTCCCGCTCCGCGTCGCCGTCATGGGCTGCGTCGTGAACGGCCCCGGCGAGGCCCGCGAGGCCGACCTCGGTGTCGCCTCCGGCAATGGCAAGGGCCAGATCTTCGTCAAGGGCGAGGTCATCAAGACCGTCCCCGAGTCGAAGATCGTCGAGACCCTGATCGAAGAGGCGATGAAGCTCGCCGAGCAGATGGAGGCCGACGGAATCGCCTCCGGCGAGCCGACGGTCTCCGTGGCGGGCTGACGCCCCCGGCAGTTCGGCGAAAGGCCCCCGGGCCCCACGCATCCCCGACCCCCGCGATCCGGCACCGGACCGGCGGGGTATCCGGGAGACCGCGGGGAACGGGGGCCTTTCGCCGTTCCGGGGCCCTTCCGGTGATCGAGCGCCCTTCCGGTGTTCCGGCGTTCACGTGTTCCTGTGCTCCAGTGCTCCGGCGTCCCCGGCGTCCCCGGCGCCGGGCGCGAGCTCGCCGACAGGCGCCCGCCGGGTCCGGGAGCGACGATGGGTCGGTGCGCCGGACGACACGGATCCGGCGCGGGGTTTCCGCAGGCACGTACGAAGGGCAGGGCGCGGCACCGTCCCTCTCACGCGACCGCACGGCCGGACCGCTCGGCCCAGGAGGCACACCATGACCGCTGATCGAGAAGTGCGGGCGACACCTCGCCCGCCGGACATCGCCGACCAGACGGTCGTGGTGATCGGAGCAAGCGCGGGCATCGGACGGGAGACGGCCCGGCAGGTGCGCGCGGGCGGCGGGCGCCTGGTACTGGTCGGCCGGAATCCCGACCGTCTGGAGGAAGCGGCACGCGAACTCCAGCCGGTCGCCACCGCGGCCTTCGACGCGAGCGACACCGGCCGCCTGGCGGAGTTCCTCGAGAACCTGTCCGGCCCGGTCGACCACATCCTGCTCACGGCGGGGAGTCCGGCCTACATGCCCCTGGACGGCATGGACCTGACCGAGGCGAGCCGGGCGTTCGCCCAGCGTCTGTCCATGACCCTCGGCGTCGCCCTCGGCAGCCGTGACAAGGTACGGGCCGGAGGCACCCTGATCTTCATCGGCGGGACCGGCGGCCGCCGGCCCGGTCCCGGCATGGCGATCGTGGGCGCCATGACCGCGGCCCTGCCCGCCCTCACCGCCAACCTGGCGCTCGAACTCGCGCCGATCCGGGCGAACCTCATCGCCCCCGGATTCGTGGACACGCCCCTGTCCGCCTCGCTCCTCGGCGACCGGCTCGAAGCGCGCCGGGAGGAGCTGCGCCGGACGCTTCCCATCCGGCGGGTCGTGGGCCCCGAGGACGTGGCCGCGCTCGCCGTCCACATCATGGTCAACGAAGCGCTCACCGGGGCGACCTTCGACGTGGACGGCGGCCAGCAGCTCGTGGCCCGCTGACGGCGCATGCGGGCAATGGGGAGCCGCCGGGGAGGGTTCGCTCCGCCCGTGCGAGGGGCGGCGGCGCACAACCTCGCCAGGTACAGTGCGGAGATCAGCAGATCCCAGGGTGAGGGCCCCCGCACGTGTTGACCCAGACCACCACCAGGGTCCTCGAACCGAGTGACCTGGACGCCGCGCTCGCCGTCCTCGGCCGCGAGCCGGTGACGAACGCCTTCGTCACCTCCCGAGTGCAGGTCGCCGGACTCGACCCATGGCGGCTCGGCGGCGAGATGTGGGGCTGGTACGAGGACGGCATGCTGCAGTCCCTCTGTTACGCGGGCGCCAACCTCGTCCCGATCTGCGCCACCCCCCGCGCCGTACGCGGCTTCGCCGACCGCGCCCGCAGAAGCGGCCGCCGCTGCTCCTCGATCGTCGGGCCCGCCGAATCCACCGCCCAGCTCTGGCGGCTGCTCGAACCGAGCTGGGGCCCCGCCCGTGAGATCCGGGCCCACCAGCCGCTGATGGTCACCGACCGGCTGCCCCCCGACATCACCCCGGATCCGTACGTCCGCCGCATCCGCAAGGACGAGATGGAGACGATCATGCCGGCGTGCGTCGCCATGTTCACCGAGGAGGTCGGCGTCTCCCCGATGGCCGGCGACGGTGGGCTGCTCTACCAGGCCCGCGTCGCCGAACTCGTCGGCTCCGGCCGGTCCTTCGCCCGCCTCGGCCGGGACGGCAACGTCGTCTTCAAGGCGGAGATCGGCGCCGCGACCGCCGAAGCCTGCCAGATCCAGGGCGTGTGGGTGGCCCCCGAGTACCGCGGCCGGGGACTCGCGGCCCCCGGAATGGCCGCCGTGCTGCGCTACGCCCTCGCCGATGTCGCCCCGGTCGTCAGCCTCTACGTCAACGACTTCAACACGGCGGCCCGGGCGGCGTACCGCCGCGTCGGGTTCCAGGAGGCCGGCGCGTTCATGAGTGTCCTGTTCTGACGCCCGGCACGGGCCCGTCGGCACCTCACGCGTCACACGGTCCGCCAGGTAGTCTCCCGGCATGTTGCGCTTCCCCGGTCACGGCCACCGCGACGCCGACGTGGTCATCGGCCCGCTCGATCTCGCCGCGCGTGTCGACGAGGCGCTCGCCGTGCAGGCGCTCGCCTTCGGGCTCGGCGCCGACGAGATCGCCGTACGCCGCCAGATCGTGCTGCGCCACCTCACGTACCCGGGAGCCCGCGCGCTCGGCGCCACCACCGTCGACGGACGGCTCGTGGGATTCGTCTACGGCATGCCCAACGACCGCGCGCACTGGTGGTCCACCGTCGTCGAACCGTATCTGCGCGGCCAGGGCCACGACGGCTGGCTCGACGACTCCTTCGTGATCACCGAACTGCATGTCCACCCCCGCTTCCAGAACCGGGGCTTCGGCCGCACGCTGATCACCTCCATCACGGACACGGCGGCCGAACCCCGCTCGATCCTGTCCGCGATCGACATCGACAGCCCGGCCCGCGGCCTGTACCGCTCCCTCGGCTACGAGGACCTCGCACGGCAGGTCCTGTTCCCCAGCGCACCCAAGCCGTACGCGGTGATGGGCGCCCCCCTCCCCCTGCGACATGCCTAATGGATTTCCGGGGACGGCCGCTGCCCGGATAACCTCCAGGCATCACCCTTACGCAGCAGGAGTCGAGAACCATGGCCCAGGTCCAGCGCATGTCCCGTTTGATGGTCAAGACATTGCGTGACGACCCGGCGGACGCCGAGACGCTCAACCACAAGCTGCTCGTCCGCGCCGGTTACGTGCGCCGCAACGCCGCGGGCATCTGGACCTGGCTGCCGCTCGGCAAGAAGGTCCTCGACAACATCTCCCGCGTGGTCCGCGAGGAGATGGACGCGATCGGCGCCCAGGAGGTCCTCCTCCCGGCCCTGCTGCCCAAGGAGCCCTACGAGGCCTCGGCCCGCTGGGAGGAGTACGGCGACCTGCTGTTCCGCCTCAAGGACCGCAAGGGCGCCGAGTACCTGCTCGGTCCGACGCACGAGGAGATCTTCACCCTGATCGTGAAGGATCAGGTGGCCTCGTACAAGGACCTGCCGGTCATGCTCTACCAGATCCAGACGAAGTACCGCGACGAGGCCCGTCCGCGCGCCGGTGTGCTGCGCGGCCGCGAGTTCCAGATGAAGGACTCGTACTCCTTCGACATCACGGACGAGGGCCTCGCCGAGTCCTACCGTCTGCACCGCGAGGCCTACCAGAAGATCTTCGCGCGTCTCGGCCTCGACTACCGCATCGTGTCCGCCGTCTCCGGTGCCATGGGCGGCTCGGCCTCCGAGGAGTTCCTCGCGCCCGCCCCCGCCGGTGAGGACACCTTCGTGGACTGCCCGGCCTGCGACTACGCCGCCAACACGGAGGCCGTGACCTTCAAGCTCACGCCCGCCTCCGAGGAGCACGGCGTGGTCGAGGAGCTGGACACCCCCGACACCCCGACCATCGAGACGCTCGCCGCGCACCTCGGTGTGCCCGCCTCCGCGACCCTGAAGAACCTGCTGGTCAAGATCGACGGCGAGATCGTGGCCGTGGGTGTCCCCGGCAACCGCGAGGTCGACCTCGGCAAGCTGGGCGAGCACCTCGCCCCGGCCGTCGTCGAACTCGTCACGGCTGAGGACTTCGAGGGCCGCGACGACCTCGTGCGCGGCTACGTGGGTCCGCAGGGCCTGGAGAAGGTCCGCTACATCGCCGACCCGCGCGTCGCCCCCGGCACGGCCTGGATCACCGGCGCCAACAAGATCAACACGCACGCGAAGAACGTCGTGGCCGGCCGCGACTTCGAGGTCGACGACTACCTCGACGTCGTCGTGGTGGAAGAGGGCGACCCCTGCCCGAAGTGCGGGGCCGGCCTCAAGCTGGACCGCGCCATCGAGATCGGCCACATCTTCCAGCTCGGCCGCAAGTACGCCGACACCTTCGGCCTCGACGTGCTCGGACAGCAGGGCAAGCCGGTCCGCGTGACCATGGGCTCGTACGGCATCGGCGTCTCCCGCGCCGTCGCCGCGCTGGCCGAGCAGTCCGCGGACGAGCAGGGCCTGTGCTGGCCCAAGGAGATCGCTCCGGCCGACGTGCACGTGGTCGCCGCGGGCAAGGCCCTCCAGACCGAGCTGGCGCTCGACGTGTCCGAGAAGCTCGGCGCCGCCGGCGTCCGCGTCCTGGTCGACGACCGGGCCGGTGTCTCCCCGGGCGTGAAGTTCACCGACGCGGAGCTCATCGGCGTCCCGACGATCCTGATCGCCGGCCGCCGCTCGGCCGAGGGCGTCGTGGAACTGAAGGACCGCCGCACCGGCGAGCGCGAGGAACTGACCGTCGAAGAGGCGATCGCCCGCCTGACGGCGTAGCAGCGACCTGAGCGGCGCCCCCCCCCCCCCGCGCGGCCCGGGGGGCCGGGGGGGGGGGGCGCGGGGGGGGACACCCCGCCGGGGGCCCCCCCGGCGCCGCCCCCCCCCCCACGCGGGGGGGGGGGGGGGGGGCGCGCCCCCCGCGCGCCCCCCCCCGAGGGGTCCTGATCTCATATTCCCGGCGGGGGCCCCCCCCCCTCGGGGGGGGGGGGGGCCCCCGTTCGCTGTTTCCCGGGATGTCGCACACGGCTCGGGGCGCCCGCGGGACGCGCCGGCTCCCTTCGAGGCGCGGCTCGGCCCGGTCGTCCGGGTCCCGCTCATGCCGTTCGTTCCCGGGGGAGTGGGTGCGGGCCGAGCCCGTCGTCGGGTCGGGGCGCGGGGTGCGCGCGGGGCGGACGCCTGTCGCCGGGGTGGCATCGCGTCCGTGCCCCGGGCCGGTCGGTGGTCAGAGCCAGCCGGCGAATTCCAGGAGCAGTTCGGCGTCCTGGGGGCGGCCGACGCGGGCCGCCCGGACGCCCGACTCGACGGCGCGGAACAGGGTCCAGCCGCGCAGCCTCGCCTGGTCCACTTCCAGGGACTCGGCGAGCCGCTTGATCCGCCGCCGGGTGATCGACGGCCCAGAAGGCGACGCGATCAGGTCCTCCACCCGGTCGCGGACCAGCCTGGCCAGGTCGAACGCGCACTCGCCGACCACCGGGTCCGGTCCCACCGCCAGCCAGGGCACCCGCTCCCCGGCGAGCACCTTGCTCTGCCGGAACGTGCCGTGCAGCAGCCGTTCCTCCGGCGGCCCGGCCAGCAGCTCCTCGCGGGCCGCGAGGGCCGCGTCGACCAGGGCCGCGGCCTCGGTTCCCGCTCCGGCTCCCGTTCCGGCCGCCACGGTGGCCCGCATGGCCTCGGCCTGCCGCCCGGTCCGCTCCGCGACGGTCTCGAAGACGGGGTCGGCGGGCGGCTCGACCCACAGCCGCCGCAGCGTCCCCGACGCCTCCAGCAGGGCCTTCGCCTCGGGCAGCGAGCGCACCGAGACGTCCGGGTGCAGCCGCTCGAGCAGCAGGACGCCATCGGTGCCGGGCGCGTCCCGCGCACCGTCGGTGTCGAGAAGGCGGACCGCGCCGCGGCCGTCCCAGTGGGCCAGTGCGACCCGCTCGGCCTCCGGACGCGCCCGCCCGGGCGCCAGCTTCAGCACGGCGGGCGTGCCGTCGGCCCGGCGCACCAGGACGACCAGACTGCTGCGCCCGCCCGGCGCCTGCACCCGCTCCACGGTCAACTCGCGCAGCGCGACGGCCCGTCGGGCCAGCTCGGGCAGGTGCTCCAGCCACGCGTCGGTCTCGTCGGCGCCCTCCGGCCCGCTCCGGCGGGTCTCGCCGAGCGCCCGGAGAAGGCGCTGCGGCGGTTCGAAGGCCATGCGCGAGTCCATGCGCGAGATGTTCCCTTCCAGTCGCGTTACGTCGGCGAGGGTGCCGTGGCGGACGGGGTGGCCGCCCGCTCGGCGAGCCCAGGGAAGGCTACGCTCTCGCCGCTCCAGCGCACCGCGCGGACCGCGGCCTCGCGCAGCGCCCCGGCCGCCATGCGCCGCCGGTCGTCCTCGGCGGCGCGTACGAGGTCGGAGTACACGTCGGCGACGCGTTCCTCCAGTTCGGCCGCGAACCGTATGGCAGCGGCGGTGTCCGTCACGGGGAACGGCAGCATGTACGCGGCCGACGCGGCCTCGGGCTCGGCGCCCATGTCCTTGACCGCGCGCGTCAGTTCGTCCCGCCGTGCCCGGTGGGCGTCGTAGGCCGACCGGGCGTCCGACTGCCGGGCCGTGCCGATCCGGGCGCCCACGACGCCGTAGCCGTAGACGGCCGCGTGCTCGGCGCCGAGCGCGGCCTGCAGGGCCTTGAGCTCGGCTTCCTCGGTCCTGCTCCGCTTGCTCACTTCGCCGCCTTCGTCAGCAGGAACGCGTGGGCCGCTCCGGCCGCCGCCACGGAGGCGAGCAGCCGGGCGAGTTCACCGGGGACGTCCACCAGGGCCTGTGTCCGCTCGTCGGCGAGCTTCAGTTCGGCGGAGGCGAGGTCGGCGAGCGCGTCCTTGGGCCGGGCCGCCACACCGGGGGAGACCCCGGCCGAAGCCGAACTCGAAGCCGAACTCGAAGCCGAACTCGTAGCGGACGCCGACTCCGAAGCCGAGGCCGACGAGGAAGCGGACGGGGACTCTGCCGAGGACGCCGACCCCGACGCGGCTCCCGATGCCGCCGCCGACGCCCCCGCGCTGCCGCCCCCGAACGCCGTCGCGTGCCGGACGACCTCCGCCCGCATCGGGCCGAGCCGCTCCGCAAGCCCGGGATGGGCGGCGATCACCGCGGTGTACCGGTCGGAGAGCGTCATGCTGTCCCGGGCCGCGCGGGCGCGGGCCCGGTCCGCGAGCGAGGGGCTCCCGCCCGTCGTGTCGCTCGACGACTCCGGAGCGGCGGAACAGCCCGCGAGCGCGAAGGCACCCGCGGCGGCCGCGAGCAGGGTCCTTCGGCGCGGACCCGACGGGGTGCGCGACGGCAGGGGGAACGACACGGCAGACGTCCTCGGAGGGCTCGTACGAATGTATGGGCGAACTGCCCGTGATCACGGTACCCGCGCATCGGCCGATCACGGCCCAGCGGCTCTCCTCCAACTGTTCACGGCGCTGTTCCGGGGAGGTCCACGGGCACCCGTCCGAGCGCGGGCACCAGCCCGGTGGACGGCAACACCCTCCGCGACCGGATACCCTTTGAGCTGACAAGCGACCAACCCACAACAGCACACGCGGCCGAGGAGTCACCCGGATGAGCACGACCCAGAGCGAGAGGCTTCGAGAACTCCTGGATCCGCTCGTGAGCTCCCAGGGCCTCGATCTCGAAGAGATCGAAGTGGAGTCCGTAGGCCGTAAGCGTGTACTGCGCGTCGTCGTGGATTCGGACGAAGGTGCCGACCTGGACGCGATCGCCGATGTGAGCCGCGTGCTCTCGGCGAAGCTCGACGAGACCGACGTGATGGGTTCGGGTGAATACACCCTCGAGGTCGGAACCCCCGGTGCCGAGCGCGAGCTCAAGGAGCACCGTCACTACGTACGCGCCACCGACCGCCTGGTGAAGTTCCAGCTGGCGGAGGACGGCGAACTGCTCGCCAGGATCCTGCGGGTCGAGGAAGACGGTCTCGATGTCGAGGTGCCGGGTGTGAAGGGGCGCAAGCCCACCGCCAGACGGCTCGCCTTCGGGGACATCGTCAAGGCCCGCGTCCAGGTCGAGTTCAGCCGCAAGGACAAGAAGGAAGAGGAGGCGTAGCCGTGGACATCGACATGAGTGCCCTGCGGGGTTTGGTGCGGGAGAAGGAGATCTCCTTCGACCTGCTGGTCGAGGCGATCGAGTCGGCCCTCCTCATCGCCTACCACCGCACCGAGGGAAGCCGCCGGCGCGCGCGCGTGAAACTCGACCGGGAGACCGGCCATGTGACCGTGTGGGCGAAGGAGGACCCCGAGGACCTGGAGGAGGGGCAGGAGGCCCGCGAGTTCGACGACACCCCCTCGGGGTTCGGCCGGATCGCCGCCACCACCGCCAAGCAGGTCATCCTGCAGCGCCTGCGGGACGCCGAGGACGACGCGACCCTCGGCGAGTACGCGGGCCGCGAGGGCGACATCGTCACCGGTGTGGTCCAGCAGGGCCGCGACCCGAAGAACGTGCTCGTCGACATCGGCAAGCTGGAGGCCATCCTGCCGGTGCAGGAGCAGGTCCCCGGCGAGAACTACGAGCACGGCCTGCGCCTGCGCTCGTACGTCGTCCGGGTGGCCAAGGGTGTCCGCGGTCCGTCCGTGACCCTGTCCCGTACGCACCCCAACCTCGTGAAGAAGCTCTTCGCGCTGGAGGTGCCGGAGATCGCCGACGGTTCCGTCGAGATCGCCGCCATCGCCCGTGAGGCCGGCCACCGCACGAAGATCGCCGTCCGGTCCAACCGCAGCGGTCTGAACGCCAAGGGCGCCTGCATCGGCCCCATGGGCGGCCGGGTGCGCAACGTGATGGCCGAACTGAACGGCGAGAAGATCGACATCGTCGACTGGTCGGACGACCCGGCGGACATGGTGGCCAACGCGCTCTCCCCGGCCCGGGTCTCCAAGGTGGAGGTCGTCGACCTCGCGGCCCGCTCCGCGCGCGTGACGGTCCCCGACTACCAGCTCTCGCTGGCGATCGGCAAGGAGGGCCAGAACGCCCGCCTCGCCGCGCGCCTCACGGGCTGGCGGATCGACATCCGTCCCGACACCGAGCAGCCCGCCGAGCAGCGCGGGGAATAGACCGGGAATAGATCCGGCCCGCGCAACGCTTACATCACGACAACAACCGTTCGATTCTTGCCCCAAAGGGGTGAGGTCGGTACGGGGAGGTAGACTTAAGAGTGTCTGGCCGGACGCGAGCCCGCGCATGCCCTGAACGCACCTGTGTGGGGTGCCGGGAGCGAGCGGCCAAGAGAGACTTGCTGCGCATCGTGGCGGTCGAGGGCGAATGTGCCCCCGACCATCGCGGTACGCTGCCCGGCCGGGGTGCGTACGTGCATCCCGTTCTGGTCTGTCTCGATCTGGCGGTCCGCCGCCGGGCGATCCCGCGGGCGCTGCACGCTCCGGGACCGCTCGACACCGCGGCGTTGCGCCTCTACGTCGAGCAGGCAACACCGTAAGAAGCACGTCGTACGGAACCCCCGTGCGGCCTGGTATTCCGCGAGTTGGAAGTAGGTCGAGATTGCGATGAGCACTCGATGAGCACGCGATGAGTACGCCCATGAAGTAGCGACGGTCCGGACGCAGACCCGGACCTAAAAGGAGCGAAGTGGCTAAGGTCCGGGTATACGAACTCGCCAAGGAGTTCGGCGTAGAGAGCAAGGTCGTCATGGCCAAGCTCCAAGAACTCGGTGAATTCGTCCGTTCGGCGTCCTCGACGATCGAGGCCCCCGTCGTACGCAAACTGACAGATGCCCTCCAGCAGGGCAACGGTGGCGGCAAGCCCGCCCCGCGCAAGGCTGCCCCGGCCAAGCCGGGCGCCCCCTCTCCGGCGCAGGCTGCCCGTCCGGCCGCCCCGCGCCCGGCGGCCCCCAAGCCGGCCGTGGCCGAGAAGCCCGCGGCCGCTCCGGTGACCCCGGCCGCGGCGGGCTCGCGCCCGACTCCGGGTCCCAAGCCGGCCCCGAAGCCCGCTGTGGCGGGGCCCGCTCCGGGGCGGGGCGGGGGCTCGCCGCCGCGGGGGGCGGCGGGGGGGGGCGGGGGGCGCGCGCCCCCC
>NZ_JBHYXD010000026.1:75190-85715 GCF_042751995.1 Streptomyces sp. NPDC059371
CAGTTCGGGGGGGGGCGAGCGCGCTCTCGCCCCCCCCGCCCCGCACTCACAACCCAGGTGGTGGGGCGGGTGTCTCCCCCCCCGGGGCGGGGGGGGCCGGCCCGCCACCGCCCCCCCGCCGGCCCCGCCGGGGCCGCCCCCGCCGGCGCCGCAGACCTCCTCGGCTCCCGCCGCGGGTCCCCGTCCGGGCGCTCCGCGTCCCGCCGGCCAGGCCCCGCGTCCCGGTGCCCGTCCGGCCGGTGGTCCCGGCCAGGGCGGCCAGGGCCGTGGTGACCGTCCCGAGCGCGGCGACCGTCAGGGCGCCCCGCGTCCCGGCGGCCAGGCCCCGCGTCCGGGTGGTGCCCGTCCCGCGGGTCCCCGTCCGGGCAACAACCCGTTCACCTCTGGTGGCTCCACCGGCATGGCGCGCCCGCAGGCGCCCCGTCCGGGCGGTGCCCCGCGTCCCGGTGGCGCCGGTGCCCCCGGTGGCCCGCGCCCGCAGGGTGCCGGCGGCCAGGACCGTGCTCCCCGTCCCCAGGGCGGTCCCGGCGGCGCTCCGCGTCCGCAGGGCGGTCCGGGCGGTGCCCGTCCGACTCCGGGCGGTATGCCTCGTCCGCAGGGCGGCGCTCCGCGTCCCGGCGGCGGTCCGGGCGGTAACCGTCCGAACCCCGGCATGATGCCTCAGCGTCCTGCCGCGGGCAGCCCGCGTCCCGGCGGCGGCCCCGGTGGCCGTGGTCCGGGTGCCGGTGGCGGTCGTCCCGGTGGTGCCGGTGGCGGTCGTCCGGGCGGCGGCTTCGCCGGTCGTCCGGCCGGTCCCGGTGGCGGCGGTGGCGGTTTCGCCGGTCGTCCCGGTGGTCCCGGTGGCGGTGGCGGCGGTTTCGCCGGCCGTCCGGGTGGTCCCGGCGGTGGCGGCGGTGGCCGTCCCGGCTTCGGCGGTCGTCCGGGTGGTCCCGGTGCCCGTGGCGGCACACAGGGTGCGTTCGGCCGTCCCGGCGGTCCGGCGCGTCGTGGTCGCAAGTCGAAGCGGCAGAGGCGCCAGGAGTACGAGGCCATGCAGGCCCCGTCGGTCGGCGGCGTCATGCTGCCTCGCGGCAACGGACAGGCCGTCCGCCTGTCGCGCGGTGCGTCCCTCACCGACTTCGCGGAGAAGATCGGCGCCAACCCGGCGTCGCTCGTCGGCGTGATGATGAACCTCGGCGAGATGGTCACTGCCACGCAGTCCGTCTCCGACGAGACGCTGAAGCTCCTCGCGGACGAGATGAACTTCGTCCTCGAGATCGTCAGCCCCGAGGAGGAGGACCGCGAGCTGCTCGAGTCCTTCGACATCGAGTTCGGCGAGGATGAGGGCGACGAGGACGACCTCGTGGTCCGTCCGCCGGTCGTGACCGTCATGGGTCACGTCGACCACGGTAAGACCCGCCTTCTCGACACCATCCGCAAGACGAACGTCGTCGCGGGCGAGGCCGGCGGTATCACGCAGCACATCGGTGCGTACCAGGTCGCGACCGAGGTCAACGGTGAAGAGCGCAGGATCACCTTCATCGACACCCCCGGTCACGAGGCGTTCACCGCCATGCGTGCCCGTGGTGCCAAGTCGACCGACATCGCGATCCTCGTGGTGGCGGCCAACGACGGCGTGATGCCCCAGACGATCGAGGCGCTGAACCACGCCAAGGCGGCCGACGTGCCGATCGTGGTCGCGGTCAACAAGATCGACGTCGAGGGCGCGGACCCGACCAAGGTGCGCGGTCAGCTCACCGAGTTCGGTCTGGTGGCCGAGGAGTACGGCGGCGACACGATGTTCGTCGACATCTCCGCCAAGCAGGGCCTCAACATCGAGAGCCTGCTGGAGGCCGTGGTCCTGACCGCGGACGCCTCGCTCGACCTGCGGGCCAACCCGGAGCAGGACGCGCAGGGTATTGCGATCGAGTCCCACCTCGACCGCGGCCGCGGTGCCGTTTCGACGGTCCTGGTCCAGCGCGGCACGCTGCGCATCGGCGACACCATGGTGGTCGGCGACGCGTACGGCCGTGTCCGGGCGATGCTCGACGACAACGGCAACAACGTCGAGGAAGCGGGTCCGTCGACCCCCGTCCTGGTCCTGGGTCTCACCAACGTCCCGGGCGCCGGCGACAACTTCCTCGTCGTCGACGAGGACCGCACGGCGCGTCAGATCGCAGAGAAGCGGGCGGCGCGCGAGCGCAACGCCAACTTCGCCCGCCGGGGTGTCCGGTTCTCCCTGGAGAACCTGGACGAGGCCCTCAAGGCCGGTCTGGTGCAGGAACTCAACCTCATCATCAAGGGCGACGCGTCCGGTTCGGTGGAGGCTCTCGAGTCCTCGCTGCTCCAGCTCGACGTCGGCGAAGAGGTCGACATCCGTGTCCTGCACCGCGGTGTGGGTGCGGTCACCGAGTCCGACATCAACCTGGCGACCGGCTCCGACGCCATCGTCATCGGCTTCAACGTCCGCGCTGCGGGCCGCGCGGCGCAGATGGCGGAGCGCGAGGGCGTCGACGTCCGGTACTACTCGGTGATCTACCAGGCCATCGAGGAGATCGAGGCGGCCCTGAAGGGCATGCTGAAGCCGGAGTACGAGGAGGTCGAGCTCGGCACGGCGGAGATCCGCGAGGTCTTCAAGTCGTCCAAGCTGGGCAACATCGCCGGTGTCCTGGTCCGTTCGGGCGAGGTCAAGCGCAACACCAAGGCGCGCCTCATCCGCGACGGCAAGGTCATCGCGGAGAGCCTCAACATCTCCGGGCTGCGTCGCTTCAAGGACGACGTCACCGAGATCCGCGAAGGGTTCGAGGGCGGTATCAACCTCGGCAACTTCAACGACATCAAGGTCGACGACGTCATCGCGACGTACGAGATGCGCGAGAAGCCGCGCTCGTAAAGCGGTTCCCAGGCTGGGGGGGGGGGGGGGGGGCCCCCCCCCCCCCCCCCGGCGGTGGGGGTGAGACCTACTAACGTGTGGCTCCACACCCCGCTCACACAGCGCGTCCCCCGGGCGGGCGGGGGGCCCCCCCACCCCCCCGGCCAGCCTGGCTTTTGCGAGATCACGCGATTCCCCGCGTCCCTTCCCGGGGCGCGGGGAACTGTGTGACCAGGCCCGGAAACCCCGTCGAGCGAGCCGACGGATCGTTGTACGGTTCTGATGTCCCTGCCAAGTGCATTGGCAGGCCGTCTACCCCGTACCGGCGGGACATCCGGTTACACATGTATGTGGGGACGCTGTCCTTCGATCTGCTCCTCGGCGACGTTCACTCGCTCAAGGAGAAACGCTCTCTCGTCCGGCCGATCGTCGCCGAACTCCAGCGGAAGTACGCGGTGAGTGCCGCCGAGACGGGCAACCAGGACCTTCACCGCAGGGCCGAGATCGGCCTGGCGGTGGTCTCCGGGGACACCACGCACCTGACCGACGTACTGGACCGGTGCGAACGGCTGGTCGCTGCGCGACCGGAGGTGGAACTGCTGTCGGTACGACGCAGACTCCACAACGACGAAGACTGACGAAGACCGACGCAACACGCAAGGCGAAGAAGGAGACGGACCAGTGGCCGACAACGCGCGGGCGAAGAGGCTGGCGGACCTCATCCGAGAGGTGGTGGCCAAGAAGCTGCAGCGCGGGATCAAGGACCCGCGGCTCGGCACTCACGTCACCATCACGGACACCCGGGTCACCGGGGACCTCCGGGAGGCCACCGTCTTCTACACGGTGTACGGGGACGACGAGCAGCGTGCCGAGGCGGCCGCGGGCCTGGAGAGCGCCAAGGGCGTGCTCCGCTCGGCCGTCGGCGCGGCGGCGGGCGTGAAGTTCACGCCGACGCTGACGTTCGTCGCGGACGCCCTGCCGGACACCGCCAAGACCATTGAGGACCTCCTCGACAAGGCACGGGCCTCGGACGAGAAGGTGCGCGAGGTCTCGGCCGGCGCGTCCTTCGCGGGCGACGCGGACCCGTACAAGAAGCCGGGCGAGGACGACGAGGACGACGAGGACGACGCGGCTAAATGACGCAGAAGCCCAAAACGCCCGACGGGCTTGTCATTGTCGACAAGCCGTCGGGCTTCACCTCGCACGACGTGGTCGCCAAGATGCGCGGGATCGCCAGAACCCGCCGGGTCGGCCACGCGGGCACCCTCGACCCCATGGCGACAGGCGTTCTCGTCCTCGGCGTCGAGAAGGCCACCAAGCTCCTCGGGCACCTCGCGCTCACCGAGAAGGAGTACCTCGGCACGATCCGGCTCGGCCAGAACACGCTGACCGACGACGCCGAGGGCGACATCACCTCCTCGACGGACGCCTCCGGTGTGAAGCGCGACGCGATCGACGCCGGCGTCGCCAAGCTGACCGGCGCCATCATGCAGGTGCCGTCCAAGGTCAGCGCCATCAAGATCGACGGCGTGCGCTCGTACAAGCGGGCGCGCGAGGGCGAGGAGTTCGAGATCCCGGCCCGCCCGGTGACCATCTCGTCGTTCGCCGTGTACGACATCCGTGACGCGGTCGCCGAGGACGGCACCCCGGTGCTCGACCTCGTCGTCTCCGTCGTCTGCTCGTCGGGGACGTACATCCGGGCGATCGCCCGCGACCTCGGCGCGGACCTGGGTGTCGGCGGTCACCTCACCGCCCTGCGCCGCACCCGCGTCGGCCCGTACAAGCTGGACTCCGCGCGCACGCTCGACCAGCTCCAGGAGGAGCTGACGGTGATGCCGATCGCGGAGGCGGCCGCGGCCGCGTTCCCGTGCTGGGACGTGGACGTCAAGCGGGCCCGGCTGCTGCTCAACGGCGTCCGGCTGGAGATGCCCGACGAGTACGCCGGCAAGGGCACCACGGCGGTCTTCGACCCCGAGGGCGCGTTCATCGCGCTGGTCGAGGAACAGAAGGGCAAGGCCAAGAGCCTGGCCGTCTTCGCCTGAGGATCGCGCGCCCGCGCCGGGCGCGGCCGGGCGGACATCTCGCCCGTGGAGCGGCGGTCACGGGGTCTCGTGCCCGCCGCTCAACGGTCCCCCTCGGTTCCCCCACCCAAGGTGTATCCATCCGACCTGCCCTATTCACCCCATCGGGCGGGCGCTCGGAGTGAATCAGGGGAGTAGAGGGGGGCGCGTTCGCCTCACGATCTGTCCCATTGATCACCTCGCCCCTACCGTCGGAACAGGAGCGCGGCGGGGAGGTTCGAGTATGGCGGGGCGAGGCCCGCGGACGGGGTTCGAAGAGGCGGCGGACGACGCCGTGCAGCCGGGGGACGACGCCCTCGTACGCGTCCGCGACCTGGCCGGCCGGCCACGCGGCACGGGTTTCGCGGCCGACCACCACGGCACCGTGATCACCAGCCACGAGGCCGTCGACGGCCTCGACCGGCTCGTCCTGCACGCTCCCGGCGGCCGCACCTGCGTGCTGGGCGCCGACGCCGTCACTCCGCTGCCCGAACTCGGTCTCGCCCTCGTCCACACCCGAGGTCTCGGCCTGTGCCCGCTCCCCGTCACCGTGCGGGACCGCGTCGCGACCGGCACCTACGTCAGGCTCGCCGCGGGCGGCTGGCGCGAGGCGCGCGTGCTGGGCACCTCCGCCGTGCCGTACCCGGCCGCCGGCCCGGCCCATCTCCCGCACGGCGCACTGGAATTGGCGATCGGCACGGCGGGCGCGGACGCGCTCAGGCCGGGCGGCGGAGCGGCCGGGGGGCCGGTCCTCGACGCCCGCACCGGCGCCGTCGTCGCGGTCGTCGGCACCGCCCCGCGCGCCGCCACCCCGGACGGCACCGCGCCGGGGGACACCCCGGCGGGCCGTCGAGCGCCCGGATTCGCCGTCCCCCTGCGGGGCGGCGCGGGGCCCCTCGCCGGGTTGCTGGCCCGTAACGCGGCCACCGTGCCCGCCTACGGCGCCGATCTGAACCTCGCGGCCGCGCTGGAACTCACCGCGACCTCGGTGGGCTCGGACGGACCCCGCCCACCGGCTCCGTCCGGACCCGCGGGTGCGCAGCCAGGGATCGTCGAACGGGCCGATGTCATCAGGGAGTTCGCGTCCTTCGAGCGCGGCCCGGCCCTCGTCCTCGGGCTCGTCGGCCCGCCCGGCAGCGGCCGTACGACCGAACTGGCCGCCCTCGCCGCCCGCCGCCTGCGGGGCCCCGAGCCGGCTCCCACCCTCTGGCTGCGCGGCGCCGACCTCCGCGCCGACGACACCTCGGTGGCCGACGCGGCGACGCGCGCCCTGGAGCGCGCCGGGCGGATCGTCGCCGCGTCCCGGCGGACCACCGGGGCGACTGGTGCGCCGGCCGCGCGGCGCTCCCCGGCCGACAGAAGCGTCCTGCCTCCCGAGGGGTACGGCGGCGAACTGGGCGACATCGCGCCGGACCGCCTGGCCGCTCCCGCGCGCGCCGCGGGCAGGCCACTGCTGCTCCTCCTCGACGGCCCCGAGGAGATGCCCCCCGAACTCGCCCACCGCCTCCCGGCCTGGACGGAGGCGACGACGGCCTGGCTGACGGAGACCGGCACCCGGCTCGCGGTCGCCTGCCGCGCGGAGTACTGGGAACGGGCCGGGACGGAATTCCCCACAGCGCTGCTGCACCACCCGGCACCGCACCCGGCCGGACAGGCGTCCCGCCATGCCGGCAAGGAGGCGTCCGCCTCCGCGGGCGTGTCCCCGTCGGCGGGCGGGGGCGGGGGCGGGGAGCCGGTGCCGGGTGCGGACGGCCGGCCGTCGGCGTGCGCCGGTGGGCGTGCGCCGCTGGATTCCGGGGTGTCGCCATCCGGCGTCAGGAGGGGTCCGGCTCAGGCCGAGGACATCGGCGGGCAGTTGTCCGCCTACGGGGACGGGCGGTCGCCGACGGACGCTGGCGGACCGCCGTCGGCGGACGCGGCCCGGGTGTCGGCGCCGGACGCGGGCGGGGGGCTGCCCGCCTGTGTGCTGCTCGGTGAACTGAGTGAGGCGGAGGCGCGGTCGGCGCGGACGTGCGCCGGGATTCCGGAAGGCGCCCTGGTGCCGGCCGACGCCCGCCGTCCCCTGGTGCTGCGGCTGCTCTCCGAGGTGATGGCCGCGCCCGTGGACCTGCCGGCCGAACAGCTCGACCGCGACGACGTGTTCGCCGCTCACCTCGACCTGATGTGCCTGCGCGTCGCGGTCCGCCTCGCGGTGGCGAACGGACTGCGCGGCACCGCCGTGCGCCGGCTCGCCGCCCGGGTCTCCGGCCAGGTGCACGAAGCCGCCCGGCGCTGCCTGGGCCCCGGGCAGGGCCAACTGGACCGGGCCTCCTTCGAGAGCGTCTTCCCCTGGGGCCCCGCCCGGGGACGCCTCGCAGGCATCACCGGCTGGGCGTCCGCCGTCCTCACCGAAGGACTCCTCGTCCCCGCCGGCGACGGCTACCGCTTCGCCCACGAGGAGCTCGCCGACTGGATCCAGGGCACCCACCTCGACCTGGACGCGGCGCTGGACAGCCTGGTCCACCGGGGACGCGGCACCCTCGGCACCGGCACCGGCACCGGCACTGGCACTGGCACCGGCACCGGCACCGGCTCTACGGAGGCCACGGCTCCCGACCGCCGGAACGCTCGCCGTGTCCGGTCCACCCCTCCCGGCACCGGGACACATCACGTCAGGACCCCGGCCTCCGGGGCGGGCGCCCTTCCCGTCCCCCGTCACAGGATCGGCCCCGTCGTCGAGACCCTGCTGCTGCTGGCCCGCCAGCGGGCCACCGCGGAACTGACGCTCCGCCTCGAGGACCTCGTCCACGCGGTCGACGACCTGCTGCCCCCGCCCGAAGCGCCGGACCCGCTCACCGCCCCGCCGGGCGACCCTCTCTGGTGGGCCACCCGCCTCTGCGCGACCGTCCTGCTCCGGGTGCCCGACGCGGCCCCGTACATCAGCGCGCTGCGGCTGCTCACCGAACGGATCGTGGTGTGGAGGCAGCAGGGCAGAGCCGTACCGGACGGGTTCGGCCCGGCCTTCTGGGTGGCCCTGCCCGTCCCGGACACGGAACGCTTCGACCTGCTCAGGCGCCTGGTGGCCGCCGACCCCCGCAGGTCTCCGGCGACCGAGCCCCCGTACCCGGGCGAGGCCCCCGCCGCCCCGCGCCACCTCGACACGGTCTCGCGGCTCCTCGCCGCCGACCCCATCGCCGTACACCGCCACCTCACCCGCTGGTTCGACGACGAGCGGCCCCTGACCGCGACGCCGAACGCGACCGTGGCGACGGCCGCTCAGGCACTGCTGTACGCGCACAGGCGGCGCGCCCCGGACGATCTGACCGAGGCACTGATGGCCGCCGCCCATCCACGCGGCGACGAACTGCTGGCCGTGCTGGCCGAGGAGGAACCGTCCGCCGTGTGCCGGGCGGTCGAGCGGTGGGCGCACGACGAACGGCCGAGGCGCCGGGCGGCGGCCGTCGCCCACGGGCTGCGCGCGGCACCGTTCGCGGCCGGCCCCGCCGACCGCGAGCCGCTGCGTCACGCGGCGCTCGCCCTGCTCGCCCGTCCCGCCGACCGGGCCCTGCACGGCGGAGCGCTCGGCATCCTCGTACAGGATCCGCTCGCGCGGACCCGGTGCCTGCCGCGGGCTCTGGAACGTTTTGCGGCCGGTGACCCACGGCTGCCGGCGAGCGCGCTGACGGCCGCGCTCGGCACCGACCCGGAGCCCGTGCTCGCCGCGTTCCGCGACCGGCTGCGGCGGCTCGGCCCCGACACGGCCGAGCTGCTGCGCGCCCTCGCGGACGTCACCACACCCGCGTTGGCCCGTCCGGTCGCCGCGCTCGTGCGGGAGACCGTGGAACTGTGCCCGGGAGTCGCCGCGTACATGGCCGCCGACGTGGACCGCCGCATCGACCACGGCAGCGCCGCCCAAGGGGCATTGTTTCCCCTGGTCAGCGGACTGCTGGAGACGTGCGGCACGCCGGTGCGGAGCGCGCTCGCCCAGGTCCTGGCGACGCCCGGCGAGCAGGCGTCGGGAGACCGGGCGTCGGGAGACCCGGCGGCGGCCTCGCTGCGGCGTGAACTGCTCGATCTGCTGCTGGCGCACGAGCGCGATCCGGCCGTGCTCGACACCGTGCTGAGAGCTGCCGCCGACGGCCTCGACCGCAGGGGGGAGACATCCACCCGCGAGCTGGTGCACCGCGTCGGCCTCCTCCTCGTCCGCACCCCGGCCGGGGCCGGCGCCTTCGACCGGGGACTGGCCGACCTGGCTCGGCGCGTTCCCGGCTTCGCCACCCCGCTGGCCCGCTGGGTGACCGGCACCCCCGAGGAGTGGTCCGTCCTCGTGGGCCCCGGCACGCGCCGCCTGATCGAGAACCTGGCCGGGGCGAGGGCTCCCGCCTGACCCACGCCCGCGCACCCCGACGCACTCGGCACCGGACACCGCGGCGCTGAGCGATCGGTCACAGCCTGATGCCGATGCAAGCCGAGAGCGCACGGCATGGCACCCTTAGAGCTGCGAATAAGGCAATCATGGACACGGGTTCGACAAGGAGCGGTCACAGTGCAGCGCTGGCGTGGCTTGGAGGACATCCCCGAGGACTGGGGGCGCAGCGTCGTCACCATCGGTTCCTACGACGGGGTGCACCGCGGACACCAGGTCATCATCCGGCATGCCGTGGACCGCGCCCGCGAGCTGGGCGTCCCCTCCGTGGTGGTCACCTTCGACCCGCACCCCAGCGAGGTCGTCCGCCCGGGCAGCCACCCCCCGCTGCTCGCCCCGCACCACCGCCGCGCCGAACTGATGGCCGAACTGGGCGTCGACGCGCTGCTCATCCTGCCGTTCACCACCGAGTTCTCGAAGCTGTCGCCCGCCGACTTCGTGGTCAAGGTGCTGGTCGACAAGCTGCATGCCAAGGCGGTCGTCGAGGGCCCCAACTTCCGCTTCGGCCACAAGGCCGCGGGCAACGTCGGCTTCCTGCGTGAGCAGGGGGAGACGTACGACTTCGAGGTCGAGGTCGTCGATCTGTTCGTGTCCGGCGAGGCGGGCGGCGGCGAGCCGTTCTCCTCGACCCTCACGCGGCGCCTCGTCACCGAGGGCGATGTCGAGGGCGCGCGCGAGATCCTCGGCCGGCCGCACCGCGTCGAGGGCGTCGTCGTCCGCGGTGCCCAGCGCGGCCGCGAACTCGGCTTCCCCACGGCGAACGTCGAGACCCTCCCGCACACCGCGATCCCCGCCGACGGCGTCTACGCCGGCTGGCTGCACGCCCAGGGCGACGCCATGCCCGCCGCGATCTCCGTGGGCACGAACCCGCAGTTCGACGGCACCGAGCGCACGGTGGAGGCGTACGCCATCGACCGCGTCGGCCTCGACCTCTACGGCCTGCACGTCGCCGTCGACTTCCTCGCGTTCGTCCGCGGCCAGGCCAGGTTCGACTCCATCGAGGCCCTGCTGGTGGCCATCGGCGACGATGTGAAGCGCTCACGGGAACTGATCGAGGCGTACGACGGGGAGTAGCGCCCGGACAGCTCGAGCAGGGCCCGAGTACAGCCCGAAACAGCTCGCATACCTGTATGCGGCGGCGCCCGCGGCGGGGGGGGGGGGGGGGCGGAGCGAGGGCGCGCGCGAGCGCGGGGGGGGGGGCGCGCTGGC
>NZ_JBHYXD010000026.1:85725-93384 GCF_042751995.1 Streptomyces sp. NPDC059371
CGCACCGTCCGTGGACGGTGCGGGCCTTCACGTATGCCGGCTCCCCGGCGGTGTCCGGCGGCCGCTACTGCTGCGGGGGCGCCGGAGGCGGCGGGTTCTGCCCCTGGTTCGGCTGGTACTGCTGACCGGGCTGGTAGGGCTGACCCGGCTGGTACTGCTGACCGGGCTGAGGCGGCTGCGGCTGCGGGTAGCCCTGTCCCGGCGCCTGCGGATAGGGCTGACCGGGCTGCGGCGGGTAGGGCTGTCCCGGCCGGCCGTACAGCTCCTCCTGCTGGGGCTGGGGCTGGGGCTGCGGCGGGGCCTGACCCGGCGCGGGCTGTCCCGGAACGTGCTGCCCGGGAACGTACTGACCCGGCATCGGCGGCGCGGCCACCGGCGGCGGGTTGCCGTCGTTGGTCCACAGCCCGTGCGACTGCTGGTGCCGCGCGAAGTCCTCGGCCACCATCGCGGAGAGGTGGAAGTACGCCTCGCGCACCTTGGGCCGCATCATGTCGAGGTCGACCTCGGCGCCGGCCGACAGGTGCTCGTCGAACGGCACGACCACGACACCGCGGCAGCGCGTCTCGAAGTGGCTGACGATGTCGTCGACCTTGATCATCTTGCCGGTGTCGCGCACGCCGGAGATGACCGTGATCGACCGCGCCACGAGATCCGCGTACCCGTGCGCAGACAGCCAGTCCAGCGTCGTACTGGCGCTGCTCGCCCCGTCCACCGACGGCGTCGAGATGATGATGAGCTGGTCGGCGAGGTCCAGCACCCCGCGCATGGCGCTGTACAGCAGACCCGTGCCGGAGTCGGTCAGGATGATCGGGTACTGCTTGCCCAGGACGTCGATCGCGCGCCGGTAGTCCTCGTCGTTGAAGGCCGTGGACACGGCCGGGTCGACGTCGTTGGCGATGATCTCCAGCCCGGAGGGCGCCTGGGAGGTGAACCGCCGGATGTCCATGTACGAGTTGATGTACGGGATCGCCTGCACGAGGTCACGAATGGTGGCGCCGGTCTCGCGACGCACCCGGCGGCCGAGCGTGCCGGCGTCCGGGTTGGCGTCGATGGCGAGGATCTTGTCCTGACGCTCGGTGGCGAGCGTGGAGCCGAGCGCCGTCGTCGTGGTCGTCTTGCCGACACCGCCCTTGAGGCTGATGACGGCGATCCGGTAGCAGGACAGCACCGGAGTGCGGATCAGCTCCAACTTCCGCTGCCGCTCGGCCTCTTCCTTCTTGCCGCCCAGCTTGAACCGGGACTGCGCGGCGGCCGGACGGCCGCTCTTGACCTTCTGCCGCTTGTTGTTGAGCAGCCGGTCGGAGGACAGCTCCACGGCCGCGGTGTAACCGAGCGGGGCCGCACCGGGGTTGGTCGGCTGCCGCTGATCGTGCCGCACGGGCTGCGGCCAGGCGGTACCGGTCCGCGGGTCCACGGGGGCGGTCGGGGCGGCGGGCTGCTCCTGCACGGGCGGCGGGCCCGGCTGGTACGGAGGCTGCTGCTGAGCCGGTGCCGGTGCCGGGTGGGCCGGGGCGGCCTGCGGCTGCGCGAGGTCGTAACCGGGCTGCGGGGCGGGCGAGTCGGGCGCCGGCTGCGGGAATCCGTAGCCGGGTGCCTGCGGGGCGGCGGGGTGGGCTGCCTGCTGGTCCTGGGGTGCGGTGCCGGGCTGGGGGAAGCCGTAGCCCGGGGTCGGCGCGGGCTGGGCCGGGGCCTGCGACTGCGGGAACCCGTAGCCCGGCTGAGGGGCGGGAGCGGGAGCGGGCGTAGGGGCAGGAGCGGGGGTCTGCGGCGGCACCGCGTCCGGCGCGGGCCGGGGGGCCGGGGCGGGCTGCGGGAATCCGTAGCCGGGTGCCTGTGGGGCGGCGGGGTGGGCTGCCTGCTGGTCCTGGGGTGCGGTGCCGGGCTGGGGGAAGCCGTAGCCCGGGGCCGGCGGGGTCGCGGGAGCGGGCGCGCCGGGCTGCGGGAAGCCGTAGCCGCCCTGCGGAGCGGGCGCCGGGTCCTGGGCGCCGGACTGCGGGAACCCGTAACTTCCCGGCTGCGGCGCGGCCGGGGCGGGCGCTGCCGCGGGCTGGGCCTGCGGGGGAGCCGGCACGGCCTGCGGCGCCGGGGGCTGGAAGGGCTGGCCGGGGGCCGGTGCCTGTGCGGCCGGGGGCTGGAAGGGCTGGCCGGGGGCGGGAGCAGGTGCCGGCGCGGGGGCCTGGAAGGGCTGGCCGGGGGCCGGTGCGGCAGGGGCCTGGAAGGGCCGGCCCGGAGCCGGAGCCACGGGTGCCTGCTGCGGCATCGGCGCCTGGTGCGCCTGGTGCGGTACCTGGCCCTGCGGGGCCGGCGCGGGTTCCGTCGTGGCGGGCCACTGCGGGGCCGGCGCGGGTGCCGCGGGCTGGTAGGAGGGCGGCAACGGCGGCAGCCCACCCTGCGGCAGCGGCGGCGGAGCCCAGGCGGGAGGCGCGTCCTGCACACCCTCGGGCTCGTGCGGCCGGACCACGGGCACCGCGTTCTGGGGCTCGCTGTCCCGAGGCCCCGTGTCCTGAGGCTCGCTGCCCTGGAACGAGGCGTCCTGGAGCTCGTACTCGGCGGCGTCGTGCGCACCCGGGTCCGTACCGGCGTCCGTACCGACATCCGTACGGACTGCGCCGTCGGTCTCGGCCGGGGCGGCGGCCGGTGCCCCGGGGGACTCGGAGCCGGCGGGAGCGGCGACGGCGTCGGCCGAGGCGGCCACCGGCACGTCGGTCACGCCCACGCGCTGGGACTGGGAGGCCGCCTCGAGCGACTGATAGGCGAGCACGGGATCGACGACGGGCACGGGGGCGGGCTCGTCCACGGGCTGGGCGGGAGCCACCTGCCCGGACCGGTCGGCGTCGTCCGGCTGGACCAGGGCCAAGGCCACGGGCGCGCCCGCAGCCTCGGCCGCGTCCTCGCCGGGCACCGTGCCCGCGTCGGC
Organism: Streptomyces sp. NPDC059371; assembly: GCF_042751995.1. Taxonomy (NCBI): domain Bacteria; kingdom Bacillati; phylum Actinomycetota; class Actinomycetes; order Kitasatosporales; family Streptomycetaceae; genus Streptomyces; species Streptomyces sp. NPDC059371. Next base: position 88,643 of record NZ_JBHYXD010000026.1, read on the forward strand.
CCGGTCGTCGCCTTCCGCGGAGGTGTTCCCGGCTTCGGCCGGGCCATCGGTCCGGGCGTCCTCGCCGCCGGCTGCCGCGACGGGCGCCTCCGCGGCCCCGGCGTCCTCGGAAGCGGTCCGCTCCGCGATCTCACGCTGCAGCGCGACGGCGGAGAACCGCATGGTCGCGCCGCTCTCGAGGTCGCCGTTCCCGGAATCCCCTGCGTCGGAGGCGGTGCCGGGAACGACGGCGGCCGGAGCGGTGGGTGTCCACGGCGCGGGGAACCCGCCCGCGGGGAGGTTCGGCAGAGCGGTCGGGCCGCCGACTTCGCCGACCGGAGCCGTAGCGGGCGCCGTCGCGGGCGCGTGAGGCGGTACGACATGGGGCGGTGCGGCAGGCGGCCGGACGTCCGCGGGCCCGTCCTCGGGACCGGTGACGGGCGCCGAGCCGGTCACCGGAGCCGCCGTCGGCCCGTCCCCGGCGGCAGGCGCGTCCTCCGAGTCACCCGTAGGCACCGCAGCCTCGGAACCCGGCGACTCCTGCCGCTCCCCGGCGTCCTTCACTCCTTCGGCATCCCTCGGACCGTCGGACTCCCCGGAGCCCTCCGGGCCCACCGGACCGTCCGAGTCCCCCGAGTCGCCCGTGCCCCCCGTATCCCCGGAACCGTGCGAGGCGTTCTGCGTGTACCAGGCCGGCGGCGCGTAGTCGATGGTGAACTCGCCCGTCGTCTCGACGGCGGACTCGGCGTCGGACTGGTCATCGCCGGGCGTGGCCCAGCCCCCGCGGATCCCGTCCCGATCGCTGTTCACAATTCCTCCTGGTGTGGTCGAGCACCCGCAAGCCGTGCCGGGTCGACCGTCTGCTTGTCGTCCGTTGACGTCCACGGACGACCGAGGCCGCCCGAAGTCCGTACGAGACCGCCCGAATTGACCGGCTCCCCGGATAACGCGAGCCCCCCGTCCACGGGTTCAGGCGTCGCGCCCGGTCCCAGCCTAATCACCATGACTGTTCGCGGGGCAGGCCCGTCCACCGCACCGCGGCAGCCCGTTACGGCACACCCTGCCCAGAAGTGGCCTACGCACGCTCACCATTCACCCCGAAAGCGGACAAACAATGGCACCCGGAAGGCCACTTGCGGTACGGCCGGGCAGACAAAAGGGCCGCCGCGGAAGACTCTCCGCACCGGCCCCGGTTCCCGATGTCCCGCTACTCCGTCGGCAGACCACCCGCGTGCGGAGCCGGCTCCAGATCGAACTCGCCGTCCCGCGCGCCCAGCACGAAGGCCCGCCACTCCGCCTCCGTGTACCGCAGGACCGTCCCCGGGTCGAGGGAGGACCGCATGGCCACCGCGCCCTCGGGCAGGTGGGCGATCTCGACCCGCTCCTCGTGCTCCTCGGTGCCCGGCGCGCTCTGCCATTCGGCGCCCGAGATGTCGAGTGCGTAGAGCTCGTCCTTCTCCCGCTCCTTGCGCGCCCTGACGTCGTTCTCCGCTTCCTCGGCCATGTTCCGCCGGCCCCTTCCCCACGTATGAATGACCTCTGCCGTCACCCTAGTGGCCTGGTCCACGCCGTCCGGGAAGGTTCGCGGACCCGGACAGACGTATCCGGCCAGGCTGGTACCCTGTGAAACGGCCGTTTGTGTACGCACCCCCGGAGCGCTGCTCTGGAGGCCGCGCCCAGCGGATCCCCGCCTTCCGAGTCACGGAAGCTCCCCTGAGAATTCGACCAGGGGCACTCGGTGGCAGACACGAGACTACAAGGAGTAAGCGTGCCGCTTGACGCCGCTACGAAGAAGCAGCTCATCAGCGAGTTCGGTCAGAAGGAGGGCGACACCGGCTCCCCCGAGGTCCAGGTCGCCATGCTCTCGCGCCGCATCTCGGACCTGACCGAGCACCTCAAGACCCACAAGCACGACCACCACTCCCGCCGTGGTCTTCTGATCCTGGTCGGCCAGCGTCGCCGCCTGCTTCAGTACCTGGCCAAGAAGGACATCCAGCGCTTCCGTGCGCTGGTCGACCGCCTGGGCATCCGCCGCGGTGCGGCCGGCGGCGCCAAGTAGGACGCCGTGAAGGGAGCGGTTCCCACATCCTGGGGACCGCTCCTTTTGCTGTATGTGCTGCCGAGGGAGCTCTCTACGTGCGGAGTGTCACCGACGCTTTGTAGTGTGGTAGCACAACGCAATACGCAGGAAACAGCACGTACGAACACAGCGTGACGACGCCGTACCCGCCGGGTAGGGCATCTCACGACAACGAACGAGGAGAAGCGCGCCTCATCGCCGCCGGTCCTCGGTAGTGGCCCCCGGGCGACAGAGCCCCGGGTGCTTCGATCGAAGACCGGCCCGCACGAGAAGGAGCGCCTCTCCGCCACCGTCCCCCTGCCACACGGGCAGGACGGGACGAAGACGAGGAGAAAACGCTAGTGGAGAACGAGACCCACTACGCCGAGGCCGTTATCGACAACGGTTCCTTCGGCACCCGCACCATCCGCTTCGAGACGGGCAGGCTGGCCAGGCAGGCCGCCGGCTCCGCCGTCGCGTACCTGGACGACGACACCATGGTGCTGTCGGCCACCACCGCTTCGAAGAAGCCCAAGGACCAGCTCGACTTCTTCCCCCTGACGGTGGACGTCGAGGAGCGGATGTACGCCGCGGGCAAGATCCCCGGCAGCTTCTTCCGCCGTGAGGGCCGTCCCTCCGAGGACGCGATCCTCACCTGTCGTCTGATCGACCGCCCGCTGCGTCCGTCCTTCAAGAAGGGCCTTCGCAACGAGATCCAGGTCGTCGCCACGATCATGGCGCTCAACCCCGACCACCTGTACGACGTCGTGGCGATCAACGCCGCCTCCGCGTCCACGCAGCTCGCGGGTCTTCCCTTCTCCGGCCCGGTCGGCGGCGTCCGCGTCGCGCTGATCAACGGCCAGTGGGTCGCGTTCCCGACGCACACCGAGCTCGAGGACGCCGTCTTCGACATGGTCGTCGCCGGTCGCGTCCTGGAGGACGGCGACGTCGCGATCATGATGGTCGAGGCCGAGGCCACCGACAAGACGATCACGCTCGTCCAGGGTGGCGCCGAGGCGCCGACCGAGGAGGTCGTGGCCGCCGGCCTCGACGCCGCGAAGCCCTTCATCAAGGTCCTCTGCAAGGCGCAGTCGGACCTCGCCGCCAAGGCCGCCAAGCCGACCGGCGAGTTCCCGATCTTCCTGGACTACCAGGACGACGTCTTCGAGGCCCTGACCGCCGCGGTCAAGAGCGAGCTCGCCCAGGCGCTCACCATCGCCGGCAAGCAGGACCGCGAGGCCGAGCTGGACCGCGTCAAGGAGATCGCCGCCGAGAAGCTGCTCCCGCAGTTCGAGGGTCGCGAGAAGGAGATCTCCGCCGCGTACCGCGCGCTGACCAAGAAGCTCGTCCGCGAGCGCGTCATCAAGGACAAGGTCCGCATCGACGGCCGCGGCGTCACGGACATCCGTACGCTGGCCGCCGAGGTCGAGGCCATCCCGCGCGTGCACGGCTCGGCGCTGTTCGAGCGTGGCGAGACCCAGATCCTGGGCGTCACCACCCTCAACATGCTCCGGATGGAGCAGCAGCTGGACACCCTCTCCCCGGTGACCCGCAAGCGCTACATGCACAACTACAACTTCCCGCCGTACTCCGTCGGTGAGACCGGCCGCGTCGGCTCCCCGAAGCGCCGCGAGATCGGCCACGGCGCGCTCGCCGAGCGCGCGATCGTGCCGGTCCTGCCGACCCGCGAGGAGTTCCCCTACGCGATCCGGCAGGTGTCCGAGGCCCTCGGCTCCAACGGCTCGACGTCCATGGGCTCGGTCTGCGCGTCCACGATGTCGCTGCTCAACGCCGGTGTGCCGCTGAAGGCCGCCGTCGCGGGCATCGCCATGGGCCTGATCTCCCAGGAGATCGACGGCCAGACGCACTACGTCGCCCTCACCGACATCCTCGGTGCGGAGGACGCCTTCGGCGACATGGACTTCAAGGTCGCCGGCACCAAGGAGTTCGTGACCGCCCTCCAGCTCGACACCAAGCTGGACGGCATCCCCGCCTCCGTCCTGGCCGCGGCCCTCAAGCAGGCCCGCGACGCCCGCCTCCACATCCTCGACGTGATGATGGAAGCGATCGACACGCCGGACGAGATGTCCCCGAACGCCCCGCGGATCATCACCGTCAAGATCCCCGTGGACAAGATCGGTGAGGTCATCGGCCCCAAGGGCAAGATGATCAACCAGATCCAGGAGGACACCGGCGCCGACATCACGATCGAGGACGACGGCACCATCTACATCGGTGCCGCCCAGGGTTCGCAGGCCGAGGCCGCGCGCGCCACGATCAACTCGATCGCCAACCCGACCATGCCGGAGGTCGGCGAGCGCTACCTGGGCACCGTCGTGAAGACGACGACCTTCGGCGCGTTCGTGTCGCTGCTCCCGGGCAAGGACGGTCTGCTGCACATCTCGCAGATCCGCAAGCTCGCAGGCGGCAAGCGCGTGGAGAACGTCGAGGACGTTGTCGGCGTGGGCTCCAAGGTCCAGGTCGAGATCGCCGAGATCGACTCCCGCGGCAAGCTCTCCCTGATCCCCGTGATCGAGGGCGAAAGCGACGATGAGAAGAAGGACGACACCGACCAGTGACGTCGAGTAGCTCCACGACGACGGCCCGCCTTTTCGCGCTCGGAGCGGGCCCGGCCCCCCACCCAAACCACCCCCACAGCGGCAACCCCCCCGAGGCGCCGCGCCCCAAAACCCCCCCACCCCCC
>NZ_JBHYXD010000026.1:93394-96219 GCF_042751995.1 Streptomyces sp. NPDC059371
CACTGAGAGACACGACCACCACCCCCCCGACCCAGCGCGGTCTCGCCGAGCCCCCCCGCGCGCCCCCCTCCGCCGGGGGGGGGCCCGCCCCCCCTCGCCCGTACCCAAACCCTCATCAAGGGTGCGAACGGCATCGGCACGGTCCGCAAGACCACCCTGCCCGGCGGCCTGCGCATCGTCACCGAGACGCTCCCCTCCGTGCGCTCCGCCACGTTCGGCATCTGGGCGCACGTGGGCTCCCGCGACGAGACGCCGTCCCTGAACGGCGCCACGCACTACCTGGAGCACCTGCTCTTCAAGGGCACCAGCCGCAGGTCCGCCCTGGACATCTCCTCGGCGATCGACGCGGTCGGCGGCGAGATGAACGCGTTCACGGCCAAGGAGTACACGTGCTACTACGCACGCGTGCTCGACACCGACCTGCCGCTGGCCATCGACGTCGTCTGCGACATGCTCACCGGTTCGCTCATCCTCGAGGACGACGTCAACGTCGAGCGCGGTGCCATCCTCGAAGAGATCGCGATGACCGAGGACGACCCGGGCGACTGCGTGCACGACCTGTTCGCGCACACGATGCTCGGCGACACCCCGCTCGGCCGCCCGGTCCTCGGCACGGTCGACACCGTCAACGCCCTCACCGCGGACCGCATCCGCCGCTTCTACAAGAAGCACTACGACCCGACGCACCTCGTCGTGGCCTGTGCGGGCAACGTCGACCACAACAAGGTCGTACGCCAGGTCCGTGCCGCCTTCGAGAAGGCCGGCGCCTTCAAGAACGCCACCGCGGCCCCCATCGCCCCGCGCGACGGCCTGCGCAGCATCCGTACCGCGGGCCGCGTCGAACTCCTCGGCCGCAAGACCGAGCAGGCCCACGTCGTCCTCGGCATGCCGGGCCTGGCCCGCACCGACGACCGCCGCTGGGCCCTCGGCGTCCTGAACACGGCCCTCGGCGGCGGCATGTCCTCGCGCCTGTTCCAGGAGGTCCGCGAGAAGCGCGGCCTGGCCTACAGCGTGTACTCGTACACCTCGGGCTTCGCCGACTGCGGCCTCTTCGGCGTCTACGCGGGCTGTCGCCCGAGCCAGGTCCACGACGTCCTCAAGCTGTGCCGCGACGAGCTCGACCAGGTCGCCGAGCACGGTCTCTCGGACGACGAGATCGGCCGCGCCATCGGCCAGCTCCAGGGCTCCACGGTCCTCGGCCTGGAGGACACGGGGGCGTTGATGAACCGGATCGGCAAGAGTGAGCTGTGCTGGGGCGAGCAGATGTCGGTCGACGACATGCTCGCCCGGATAGCGTCGGTCACCCCGGACGAGGTCCGCTCCATCGCCCGGGACGTCCTCGGACAGCGGCCCTCGCTGGCGGTCATCGGTCCGGTCAAGGACAAGCAGGCGTCCCGACTGCACGACGCGGTCGCGTAAATCCCGTCTCGGTAAGGAACGAAGCAATGAGCAAGCTGCGCGTGGCGGTCCTCGGTGCCAAGGGCCGGATCGGAGCCGAGGCGGTACGAGCCGTCGAGGCCGCCGACGACATGGAGCTGGTGGCCGCCCTCAGCCGTGGCGACAAGCTGGAGACGCTGGTCGAGGCGGGCACCCAGGTCGTGGTCGAGCTGACCACCCCGGCCTCGGTGATGGGCAACCTCGACTTCTGCGTCCGGCACGGCATCCACGCGGTGGTCGGCACGACCGGCTGGACCGAGGAGCGCCTCGCGCAGCTCGGCACCTCACTCGCCGCGTCCCCGGAGACGGGCGTGCTCATCGCGCCCAACTTCTCCATCGGGGCCGTCCTGACGATGAAGTTCGCCGAGGCCGCCGCGCCGTACTTCGAGTCCGTCGAGGTCGTCGAACTGCACCACCCGAACAAGGTGGACGCCCCCAGCGGCACCGCCACGCGCACCGCTCAGCTCATCGCGGCGGCCCGCGAGCGCGCGGGCAGCGCCCCGCAGCCCGACGCCACGGCCACCGCCCTGGACGGCGCCCGCGGCGCCGACGTCGACGGCGTCCCGGTGCACGCGATCCGGCTGCGCGGCCTCCTGGCCCACCAGGAGGTCCTCCTCGGTGGTGAGGGCGAGACCCTGACCATCCGCCACGACTCCCTCCACCACAGCAGCTTCATGCCGGGCATCCTGCTCGGCGTCCGCCGCGTGGTGACCACCCCGGGCCTCACCTTCGGCCTGGAACACTTCCTCGACCTCGGCTGAGCCGGGGACGTACGACAGTTAGCCGACAGACATGCGCGCGAAGATCACCTATGCCGTCACGGCCGCCGTCCTGGTCGTCTATTTCGTCCTGGTCGGCAGCCGGGGCGTGCTGCTCATCCAGAACGGCACCCTGATCACCGTCACCTTCGGTGTCGCGGTGCTCATCCTGCCGGTCATCGGCGTCTGGTTCCTCTGGCAGAACACCCAGTTCGTCCGGAAGGCCAACCGGCTCGCCGTCGTGCTCGACGCCGAGGGCGGACTGCCCGTCGACGAGCTGCGGCGCACCGAGGGCGGCCGCATCGACCGTGATTCGGCCGACGAGGTCTTCGCCCGCCGCAAGGCCGAGACCGAGGACGCCCCGGACGACTGGCGGAGCTGGTTCCGCCTCGCCGTCGCCTACCACGACGCCCGCGACACCCCGCGCGCCCGCAAGGCCATGCAACGGGCCATCGCCCTCCACGAGGGCCGGACGCTGGAGGCCTGACCAGGTCGTACGACGAAGGGGGGGGGGCCCCCCCCCCCCCCGCCCGCCCCCGGGCGGCCGCGTGGGGCCGCGCGGGCCCCGGCGGGGGCGCCAGCGGCGGCCCCCCACCGCAGGTCGCCGCCCCCCCCCCCGGGGGCGCCGGG
>NZ_JBHYXD010000026.1:96229-101333 GCF_042751995.1 Streptomyces sp. NPDC059371
CGGCGGGTGTGCGGCGGGTGGGGGCCGGGCGGCGGGGGGCGCTCGTGGTGTGGCTCTTGGGGCGGGGGGGCGGCCTGCGGGCCGGCGCCCCGGCGCCCCCCCCCCCCTTCTCCGTGATGTCTCCCCGTGAGCCTCAGGCGCGGCGATACTCGTCGGCCCACACCTCGATGACGTCCGCCGCCCGGTCGAAGGCCTCGGTACGCGCCAGGAAGTCGGCGTTGTGCGTGGTCATGAGCGGCGGCACGTCCCCGGGCGCGCGGTCCGCGCTCACCAGCGTCAGAGCCTGGCCCTGGACGGTGCGCGGCAGCCCCAGCCAGCGCACCGGCTGCTGCACCGTGCGCACCACCTCGACCCGCTTCCACGGAGTCGTCTGTGTGACGAAGAAGCCCACCCGGCGCAGTCCCCGGGCGCTGACCCACACCCCCATGCGCAGCAGCCGCAGCGCGCACAGGATGACGACCGCCGCGGCGGCCATGCAGGCCGCGGCACCGGCCGGCGTTCCGGTGACGGCGATGATCACGGCGGCGACGAGCACGTACGAGGCGAGCAGCAGGACGAGCGCGGCCGCGCCCACCCGCCAGGGGCCGGGCCGGTAGGGGCGCCGCCAGCGGTCGCGGTCGTCGAAGGGAAGCGCGACATCGTCCGCCGCCTCGTCAAAGGCGCGGTCCGCCGTCAGAAAGGGCAGGGGCACGTTTGATCCTCACTCGATCCACACACGGGCAGTGCCCGGTGAGGTTATCGAGCCGGTTGCCGGCTCACCACCCTCGGGGGTCCGGAAGAGTCAGCGGCCGTCCGAAGCCACGGAGTGCTGCGTCTGCGCAGGTGACGGATCCTGTGACAGGGCGGGCATTCCGACTATCAGGGATCCGGCTATCCCGGCGGCCAGGGTGAGGCCGAAGAGCCACCGGCCGGCTATCTGCCCGGCGGAGGACCGCTCACGCGGCGGCGGAGCGACATTGCTGCGGAAGGAGTCGGCCTCGGCGGTGAAGGCGAACGGGACGGGCGCGCTGGGGGCACCTCCCGGCGGTAGCTGGGGGAGGGACATGGGCGGTGCTTCTCCTCTGGGGGCTTACGGGCACGGTGACGTGATCCGGGTGATCCGGGCGACCTGGGTGATCCGATGGCAAGCGGCGCGAACCTCTCGAACACGTCGCTCTCACTCATACAGACGGGCGAACGTTACAAGAGGTGCCCGGAATCACCGAATTCGCAGAAGTTCGCCGATGAATGTCGTGGCACGGCACCGAACGCCCGGTTGCGGATGTCGGGTGGATGCCGGGCCGTAGAGTGGTCGCCGCCCGAGCCAGTGATGTGGGAAGGACCCTGCGCACCGTGACCGACACCCCAGCCGACGACCTCAAGCCCAGCTTCCGCGGCGATGTCACCGTCGAGCTGATCAAGCACACGGCCTCCGACGCCGACGTGCTGTTCGCCGCCCGCGTCTCCACCGCCGGTGAGCAGTCGCTGGAGGAACTGCAGAAGGACCCCGAGCGCTCCAAGGGCCTGATCAACTACCTGATGCGGGACCGTCACGGCAGCCCCTTCGAGCACAACTCGATGACCTTCTTCGTCAGCGCGCCGATCTTCGTCTTCCGCGAGTTCATGCGGCACCGCGTGGGCTGGTCGTACAACGAGGAATCCGGGCGCTACAGGGAGCTGGAGCCGGTCTTCTACGTGCCCGCCGAGGACCGCAAGCTGGTCCAGCAGGGCCGCCCCGGCAAGTACGTGTTCGTCGAGGGCACCCCCGAACAGCACAGGACCGTCACCACGGCCATGGAGGAGTCCTACCGGCAGTCCTACGCCGCGTACCAGGAGATGCTGAAGGCCGGTGTCGCCCGCGAGGTCGCCCGCGCCACCCTCCCGGTCGGACTCTTCTCCTCGATGTACGCCACCTGCAACGCCCGTTCGCTGATGCACTTCCTCGGCCTGCGCACCCAGCACGAGCTCGCCAAGGTGCCGTCGTTCCCGCAGCGGGAGATCGAGATGGTCGCCGAGAAGATGGAGGCCGAGTGGGCCGGGCTCATGCCTCTCACGCACGCGGCCTACAACGCCAACGGGCGCGTGGCGCCGTAACACGCCACCGCGCACCGGTCCGGCACAGATGTACGGTTCAGCCGAGTGAAGTGTCCCGATTGCGGCATTTCGCGAAGTTCATCTAGCCTGATCAAACGGACCCGGTACTGCTTGAACCCCCGAGCAGGCAGTGCCGGGTTCCACCTTTGTCGTGCTTTGTCGTGGTCCCCGAGGGCAGACCACGCGGTGAGCAGCGAGTAGCGTATTACCCATGGCTCCGACCTCCACTCCGCAGACCCCCTTCGGGCGGGTCCTCACCGCCATGGTCACGCCCTTCACGGCGGACGGCGGACTCGACCTCGACGGCGCTCAGCGGCTCGCGACCCACCTGGTGGACGCAGGCAACGACGGCCTGATCATCAACGGCACCACCGGTGAGTCCCCGACCACCAGCAACGCGGAGAAATCGGAGCTCGTACGCGCCGTGCTGGAGGCGGTCGGCGACCGCGCCCACATCGTCGCCGGCGTCGGCACGAACGACACCCGCCACAGCATCGAGCTCGCCCGCGACGCGGAGAAGGCCGGCGCGCACGGCCTTCTCACCGTGACGCCGTACTACAACAAGCCCCCGCAAGAGGGCCTGTACCGGCACTTCTCGGCCATCGCCGACGCGACCGAACTGCCGGTCATGCTCTACGACATCCCCGGCCGCAGCGGCGTACCGATCAACACCGAAACTCTGGTGCGGCTCGCCGAGCACCCGCGTATCGTCGCCAACAAGGACGCCAAGGGAGACCTCGGCCGCGCGAGCTGGGCCATCGCCCGCTCCGGCCTCGCGTGGTACTCCGGCGACGACATGCTGAACCTGCCGCTGCTCTCCGTCGGCGCGGTGGGCTTCGTCTCCGTCGTCGGTCACGTCGTCACCCCGGACCTGCGCGCGATGCTCGACGCGTATCTCTCGGGGGACGTCCAGAAGGCCACCGAGATCCACCAGAAGCTGCTCCCCGTCTTCACCGGCATGTTCCGCACCCAGGGCGTCATGACGACCAAGGCCGCGCTCGCCCTCCAGGGCCTGCCCGCCGGTCCGCTCCGCGCCCCGATGGTCGAACTGTCGCCCGAGGAGACCAGCCAGCTCAAGATCGATCTTGGCGCCGGCGGGGTAGAGCTCTAACCACAGACTTCACAACTGAATACGCCTCAACGCAGGCCATGGGCCTGCACCCCACACAACAGCTACTGCACGAACGTCACGCGCGCCACGTGCCTTGCCAGGTACGTGGCGCGCGTGGTGAGGAGAGTCTTTTGAGTCATCCGCATCCTGAACTGGGTAAACCGCCGGTCCTCCCGAAGGGCGGCCTGCGCGTCACCCCGCTCGGCGGTCTCGGCGAGATCGGCCGGAACATGACGGTCTTCGAATACGGAGGCCGTCTGCTGATCGTCGACTGCGGAGTGCTCTTCCCCGAGGAGGAGCAGCCCGGAATCGATCTGATCCTGCCGGACTTCACGTCCATCAGGGACCGCCTCGACGACATCGAGGGCATCGTGCTCACGCACGGCCACGAGGACCACATCGGTGGCGTGCCCTTCCTGCTCCGCGAGAAGCCGGACATCCCCCTGATCGGCTCCAAGCTGACCCTCGCGCTCATCGAGGCGAAGCTGCAGGAGCACCGCATCCGGCCCTACACGCTCGAAGTGGCCGAGGGCCACCGCGAGCGCATCGGCCCCTACGACTGCGAGTTCGTCGCGGTCAACCACTCCATCCCGGACGCCCTCGCGGTCGCGATCCGCACCCCCGCGGGCATGGTCGTCCACACCGGCGACTTCAAGATGGACCAGCTCCCGCTGGACGGCCGGCTCACCGACCTCCACGCGTTCGCCCGGCTGAGCGAGGAAGGCATCGACCTTCTCCTCTCGGACTCCACGAACGCCGAGGTCCCGGGCTTCGTCCCGCCCGAGCGCGACATCCAGAACGTGCTGCGCCAGGTCTTCGCGAACGCCGGCAAGCGCATCATCGTGGCGAGCTTCGCCAGCCATGTGCACCGCATCCAGCAGATCCTCGACACCGCCCACGAGTACGGCCGCAGGGTCGCCTTCGTCGGACGTTCGATGGTCCGCAACATGGGCATCGCGCGTGACCTCGGCTATCTGAAGGTCCCGCCGGGTCTGGTCGTCGACGTCAAGACGCTCGACGACCTTCCGGACCACGAGGTCGTCCTCGTCTGTACGGGATCCCAGGGTGAGCCGATGGCCGCCCTCTCCCGGATGGCGAACCGTGACCACCAGATCCGGATCGTCCAGGGCGACACGGTGATCCTCGCGTCGTCGCTGATCCCGGGCAACGAGAACGCGGTCTACCGCGTCATCAACGGTCTGACCCGCTGGGGTGCCAACGTCATCCACAAGGGCAACGCCAAGGTGCACGTCTCGGGCCACGCCTCCGCGGGTGAGCTGCTGTACTTCTACAACATCTGCAAGCCGCGCAACCTGATGCCGGTCCACGGCGAATGGCGCCACCTGCGCGCCAACGCCGAGCTGGGCGCGCTGACCGGCGTCCCGCACGACCGGATCGTCATCGCCGAGGACGGCGTCGTCGTCGACCTGATCGAGGGCAAGGCGAAGATCTCCGGCAAGGTCCAGGCCGGGTACGTCTACGTCGACGGTCTCTCGGTCGGTGACGTCGGTGAGCCCACGCTCAAGGACCGGAAGATCCTCGGCGACGAGGGCATCATCTCGGTCTTCGTCGTGATGGACGCCAGCACCGGCAAGCTCACGGGCGGCCCGCACGTGCAGGCACGCGGCTCCGGCATCGACGACGCCGTCTTCATCGACGTCATCCCGAAGATCACGGAAGTCCTGGAGCGCTCGGCTCAGGACGGTGTGGTGGAGCCCCATCAGCTCCAGCAGCTCATCCGCCGCACGCTGGGCAAGTGGGTGTCCGACACCTACCGCCGACGCCCGATGATCCTCCCGGTCGTCGTCGAGGTCTGACCGCCGGCAAGGCCTCAACCAGGAGCGGGGGGCCCCCCGGTTTTTCGCGGGGGGGCCCCCCCCCAAAGATTTAATAAAACCCCCACCCGGAACCCCCCACAAG